>CAOKUH010000043.1 GCA_948472605.1 uncultured Mycoplasmatota bacterium | reverse complement strand
AACAAAGGCTTAGGAAGATTTTACTTTCTTAAAAGTGTTTAAGTTGAGATCATACATATATTGCAAAACGCAATGCATATAAAGCTTTATATTAGAAATTTAAAATAAAAGCTATTTTAATTAAAAAAATGTTATTTATAGAACAAATTGCATACAAATTAATATGGGAAATAATAGTATTGATAGTGAAACATTAAATGAAGTTAGAATTGAAGACTATATATGGATTATATATATTTTTTTAGCTGTCTTTGCCATTATTTCAAATCATTTTGAAAAAGATTATTTAAAAACCCATAATAAAAAAGATGAAAGCATTTTTAGAACCATTAACTCTGAAATATTTATAGTTACTTTCATCATATACATATACTTTGCTTATATTAATTATAAACACTTAAAAAACCTAAGTCCAGAAGCTAGTGATAAACAAGTTTTACTAGCTAATGCTGGTTTTATTGCATCTATTCTATTTTTAATAGGAGGTGCAATATCATTAATTATAAGTTTTATTGGAGATGATGAAGATGATTTTTTACTGAACTTCTTTTAAATTATGATATAGAGTATGTGTCTCTAAATTTATGCCCTTTAAATTCGCAAGTTCACTAATACTTACAACTTGAAATCCATTAGCATATAAAAGTGGCAATAATTCTTCTACAGCATCAACAGTTGTATCATATGAATCGTGCATTAAGATAATATCTCCATCACTTGCATTTTCCATTACATAATCAACAATATGTTTTTTATTACGATGCAACCAATCTTCAGTATCTAAATTCCAATTTATAAAAGTCATATTTAAAGCTTCTTTTATTTCTTTAGTTATATTACCATAAGGCGGTCTTAATAAATTTAAATCTTTACCAGTTATACCTTTATAAATATCATTAGTTTTAGCCTCTCCACTTATAATATCTTCTAATTTTGCTCTTTTCATATTTTTATGATCATAAGAATGACTTCCAATTTCATTACCATTATTTAAAACATTTAAAATTGTTTCTTTTCCTGCCTCCATTTTATTACCAACCATAAAAAATGTTGCATGAGCTTTGTTTTCTTTAAGTAAAGACACTATTTTATTAGTTCTAGAACCATTTGGACCATCATCAAAAGAAAAAGCTATCGTTTTTTTATTTTTATCAAAATTATATCCATTTTCAAGTTCATAATCACTATCTAATGTTACTTTAAAATCTAAATAATCTTTTATTTCGTTATAATTAACTTTTAAAAATAAATCATCTTCTACTTTAGGGACAATACCTTCACTACTAAAATAAATAATCATTTCATTATCTTTAATTTCATAAGTTCTCTTAGAACTATTTTTTAGAACATCTGCAATAAAATTAGGATATTTCAAATATAAAAGTTCATTTATTTTTTTATTAAATTCTTCTTTTTTATCATCCTTAATATAATTATAAAACTCTTTTTCTTCTCCTGTTTTAGAATCTATAATATAACTAGTTAATTCATCAGCTTTTTTAAAAGCCAGATAAATAAATTTTTTATCATAAGTTTTATTAGCAACTAATTCTTTATCTTCATTTAAAACTATTAAATCATTTATAGTTTGTTCAGCTAATTTACTTTCATTAAAAACATCTAATAAATTATTATTTTTATTACTTTCAAAAATTAACAACGGAATCACCATTGTAATTATTGCTGCTAAAATTATTTTAATATTTACTTCTTTCATATTTATCACTACTATCTAGTATAACAAAAAATAAGTTTTTTAAACTTTATTTTTGATACTTTTAAAAAAATCAATTAATATTTCCTTAGCTCTTAAATCAATATTTTTTATGTTACGAATAATTTTAATAATATTATGAATTTCTAAAACGTTAATTAATGAGTCTATATCAGCATCTTCTAATATTTTAAATAAAGCATTTATCATATTAGTTTTGTCTTCATCATTATATTTTAAAAGCCAAGAGTTTAAATTTTTTTCTAATCGTTTACTTTTATTTGATAATTCACTGGGAATTAATTTATCTTCTTTAATTAACCAAGAAGTCATAGAATGACTAAATATATTTTTCTTATTTGATTTTATTGTATTATAACAATCATGATGTAATAATATTCCAACTATACTATATTCAGGAACAAAATGAATATATTTCTTTTTTATATTTTTATATTCTTTAGAAGCAAACTCTTTATCTCGTAAACCAGGACCATCATTATTATAAATTTTTTTAACTTTAAATTTCTTGTAGTTTTTCATAAACATTCCCGAAACTAAAGCTAAGTTTCCTCCTTTTGAATGACCTCCAATAATAACTTTTTTACCCCATAATTTTACATATTTATTGACGTATTTTATTGCTTCAACTTGAGATGGTATTGGAAAAAAACACGCGAGTTTTCCATCTTCTTTCCAACCACTAACAAGTTCGTCTGTTCCTTCAAAACAAATATATTTTAAGATAGGAGATATTTTAAAAGTTATTGCACTAAATTGCATATCTTTATTAGTTTTATAAATATAATTAGATAATAAAACGTTTTTATATCTTGTTTTTTCTATAATTATTTTTAATAATTTGTAGGCTTCTTTTTGGGCAATTCCTAATTTTTTGACTTTACGATAAGTATTTCTGTTTAAATATTCATTTCCTATCTCTTCTAGTGTTTTTTTCCTATTATTAATATTTGTATTGGTAAAGTTTAAATAAGAAATAGCTGAAAATACTAAATTATCAATATCATTAAATTTTTTCTCTTTAAAAGTCTTATCACCATATTTTAAAACGTAACTAAATAGATTTGTCATTCTTTATTTTTTCACTACCTTTTATATTAATTCATTACTCTTTTAAACATTCTTTCTAAATCATATATTGAAAATTTAATTATTGTTGGTCTGCCATGAGGACAATTATAGGGATTATCGCATAAGACTAATTCTTTTAGTAACTCTTCTACAGCTTCATTACTAATATGCATATTAGCTTTTATACTCATTTTACAAGCAAGTGTTATAGCTATATGTTCGTTAAATTTTACTCTATCAAATTTACCATTATTAGATATTAAAATATCAATTATTTTATGGATTGATTCCTCTTCATAACCTTGTTTTAACCAAGTAGGATGTTCTTTAAAAACAAAAGTGTTAACTCCAAATTCCTCTATCTTAAATCCTAGATTTAATAAAACATCAAGGTTATTTTTAACAATTAAAAATTCACTACTAGATAATTCAATAGTTATGGGTAGTAATAAACCAATAGTTGTAATTTCTTCCCTTTTTAAAGCCTCTAAATATTTTTCATAATTAACTCGTTCTTGTGCAGCATGTTGATCAATCAAGTATACTCCCTCTTCATTTTGCGCTATTATATAAGTTCCTAAAGCTACTCCAACAGGATATAAAATTAAATTTTTCAATTCTTCATTTACAATAATTGGAGTTTCTTTTTCCTCTTCATAAGATAAATCAAATGTAACTTGATTACTTTCTTTATATTCATCATTTTTGGTATTTTCTTCTTTTATAAATTGTTCGACATAGTCATCTTTTATTTCGTTATATAAAGGCTTTTTTATTGCATCAGGAATTAATAAACTTTGATATAAAGCATCTTTAATAGTTTTATAAATTAAATCATATAAATCGTTTACTTTTGATAATTTGATATCTTGTTTTGTAGGATGAATGTTAACGTCTATTAGAGTTGGATCTGTATTTATTTTTAAAACAACGATAGGAAATTTAGTATCTGGTTTATATGTATAGTAGGCATCATTTATAGCACGATTGACATCATAATTTTTTATGACACGATCATTTACCATAGTAATAAAATGATTTTTATTTGATTTTAAAATTTCTGGTTTGCAAATATAACCAATTATATCAAAATCATCATTACTAGCTTTTATTGAAATCATTTTACTAGAGACATTTAAACCATATATTTCGTGAATACATTTATGTAAATTATCACTACCTGTAGTTTTGATGAGTACTTTTTCATTATTACTAAGAGTAAATGAAACACTTGGAAAAGACAAGGCAAGTCGTTCAATTAAAGTTACACAACTAGCAAGCTCAGAAGCTTCACTTTTTAAATATTTAAGTCTTGCTGGAGTATTATAAAATAAATCAGTTACAGTTATACTTGTTCCCTTTAAAGCATCAGCATCTTCTTCTGTAAGAAGTTTACCACCTTTAATCTTTATTAACGACCCTATTTCTTTACTACATGTTTTTAAAGTAATACTACTTACGCTAGCAATTGATGGTAATGCTTCTCCTCTAAATCCTAATGTATCGATGAAAAATAAATCATCATCACGAATTAATTTACTTGTAGCATGACGAGAAAAGGCAAGTTTAGCATCTTCCCTATCCATTCCATCTCCATCATCTAAAACACTTATACTTTTTAAGCCTCCATCAATTAAAGAAACATTTATATTTTTAGCATGGGCATCTAAACTATTTTCACATAGTTCTTTTACAACACTACTTATTTTTTCTACTACTTCTCCTGCCGCTATTTTATTAGCTAAATTTTCACTCATTACTTTAATTTTACTCATATACTTCTACTACCTTTCAAAAAAAGATTGCCTTATCTCTATTAAATCTTGATTTTTTAAATAAATTTTTAGCTTACTATCACTTTTTACATTAATAAAGCCAAGACCTTTAATAACTATATCTTCATCTTTTTCCATAATTAATTCTTTATTATTTAATTCTTTTAATAATTTATTATTTTCATATACTTTAACTATATTTAATAAGTTACTCATATATATAGTTAAATTACATTTTGGACTTTTATTTTCAATTCTTATTATATCTTCAATTACAAGGCTAGTATTATTTTTTAATTGGTATGTTATAGGTTTTAAAACTGATTTAGGATTTAATTTTTTTATTATATTATGATTACTTTCTTCATAAATTGTTTTTTGATAGTTTAGTCCTGGAGAATCAATTAAATTATATTCATCATCAATATTTATTTTAATGAAATCTAAAGTGGTATTTGGTACTACACTCATAGTTATTAAATTATTTTCTTTTAATTTATTTACTAAAGTACTCTTTCCCACATTTGTATATCCTACTAAAAAAGCACTTTTTAAATTATTAGCATTTAACGTATTTTTAAGAGTCTGGATATTAAAGTTTTTAAGAGCACTTAAAAAAGTTATTTCTTCTTTTATTTCATATTCTTCTTGTAGCCATCTTTTAATTTTATCTTTTTTTATATATTTAGGAAGATAATCTATTTTACTGATAATTAAGGTTTTAGGTATTTTAATGCTTTTAAAAGTATTTATTACTTCATTATTTATATTTAATAAATCAGTTAAGAAAAAAACATATTTGCCATTTTTATTTATTTTTTCTAAAATATCTATGGCAGGTAATTCTACTATTTTTAAATCATTATAATGTATTAGTCTAAAGCATCTTTCACATAAAGTTTCATTTATTTTTTCTTTCGGAATATAACCTAATTTATTTACATCATTATTTTGTAAAATTATTCCACAACCTTGGCATCTATTCATAATATTCACCTAGTTTAAATAAGCCTTGATGCGCCAGTTTTTTTAATATTTTTCTTTCAAATATACGATTTATTTTAGTTATGAATAAATCTCTATCACTTATTGGATTAACTAAAATACTTAAAAAACCCATTTTATTTGCTCCATATATATCTGTTAGTAATTGATCTCCTATACAAGCTATTTCATTATCTTTAAAATTATATATTTCCATTATTTTTTTATATTTCTTTTTTAATGGTTTGTGACTATTATAACTTGAATCAACATTTAGTCCTTCTTTGAATGGTCTTACTCTAGATTTATTGGCATTAGACATAATAATAACTTTTAAACCTAATAGTTCAATGTCCGCCACTAAATCTTTTAATTCTTTTTCGGGAGTTAAAACATTAATTGGGGCAATAGTGTTGTCTAAATCAAAAAGGATACATTTTATCCCTTTGTTTTTTAAAGTTTCATAAGAAATATCATAAATACTTTTTTGATATATATCAGGAATAAATTTATCCATATTTTAACACCTCATATATTAAGTATATCATAGAAATTTTAGAATTATTAGTAAAAGTTAAATAAAAAAACTTAAGTCTTAAAGATTAAGTTTTCTTATATTATCGTCATTATCTTCTTTTTTATCTAGTTGTTGCTTTATATATGCTAATAAAATAGATAATTTTATTCTTGTAATTTGCTTTTTAGCTAAAATAATAAAATCACGTTCATTATAAATAATTTTTTTATATTTTTCAAAAATTTTAGGTAAAGTAGTAAGTGGAAGCTCCAGATCCTCAAAAGAATTATCTAAATCATTTATTATACCTGCTTGTTTGACTTTATGATATTGACGTTTTAAGTTAGCTTCTTCATTATTTAATATTCCTCTAATATTTATTTCCCATTCTTCTATTATGTTCTCTAATTCTCTTTTATAGAAAAGTTTAAATGTGTAAATACTTGGATGTATTGTTTCTAAGCCATAATCGTTATATTTATTAAAATCAAGATTATTTGTAAACTCAATAAAGTCATCATAACGATTAGTAATAATACTAAACTTTTTATAATTATCTATTTGGCTAATTATAATTTCATGTCGTTTTTGCATCCATAAATTCAATAATTTAGTCATCGCATGTTTATAAGGAGTTCCAAAATTTTTAGCCCTACTATTTACCATGAAACTAAATGAAGAATATTTTTTTAATAATAGCTTTTTATATTTCATTTCTAAAAAATCTATTAACATTAATTGACCAAAGAAATCACTTTCATTAATATCTCCAAGATTCATCATATCTTGTATATCCATTATTGAATAAAAAAGAAAACTCATTTCATTGATATACTTTGGTAAATATTTAGAACAATCTAATAATATATCTGCTCTTTCTCCTGTAAAAAAATTTTCCCAAGTAGCATTTTGCCACCAGCTATAGTCACATGCATCATACCATAAATTAGAAATTGTTCCTGTCTTTAATAATTCTAAAAATTCTTCTTCTATCTCTTCAAAAAAATTATTTTGATTATTATAATGATTAGAATTTGAATAATTATTGTTTTTAGCAGAAGAGGATTGTTGATTTTGAGTATTATTTGATTTATTATCATTAAAATCTTTATATTGTTTTACAGCCTCTTCTAGTTTATCATTATATAAATCTATATCTTCATTTAATATATCTTTTACTTGTGATTCTCTAATTAAGTGATATAATCTAATTTTTTCTGCTAATTCTCTTTCTTTTTTTATACCTTCATAAAATATAGAAGTTGGTAGTGGTTTTCCTGCTTTAACATTTGTTATTTTGACTGAACCCTGTTTGAAAGAAGCAACCATTTCTTCATACAAAGTATTAGCACTTGCAAATATTTCTTCTACCTCTTTATTTAATATTCCTATTTCAGTATCAAAATCACAATTTATAATAAACGCTTTTGTTCTTTTTATATTAGCATATGTTTTAGCCAACTTTTCAATTATTTTTTTACCTTCCTTATACTTTTCTTGCCAATTATTAGTATTTAAATTTTCTAAATCTTTAATAATTTGTTCAATATTTTTAATTAGTATTTCTATATTATTTTTTTCTAATTTAAGATTAATAATTCTTCCTTGTTTTACTGCTTCACTATGAGTTATTGGTAAAATATTTAATCTACTGATTAAATCACAATAAAAAGATGTTAAATGTTTATAATAATCTTCAAGTTCTAATTCTTTACAAATTTCACTTAGTTTGTCAAAATAGTCAATTTTATCAGATACTTTACTTTCTAAAATACTTCTTTTATTAGAAAATTCTAGAGGAATGATTTTAGAGGTAGAACACTCTATTAAAAAACCATCAATCTCTTTAATAGTTTCTTTAAAAGAGCTTCTTAAATTAACAATATCTTTTTTTAGTTTTTCTTCGATTAAATCTTTACTTATACTTAATATAATTTCATCTTCATTATTAGGTAATTTTTCAAACTCTTTTATCATTAATTCTTTTGTTTCATCTATTAAACCTATAGTATCTAAAAGGTCGTAATCATAAGCTATTAAAGCTAACTCATCTAATTTATTTATATAATCATAGGCAAGTTGTTGTAATTCATGAATATCTAGGAAATATTCATTCTTATCAATTCCTTCAATATAAGCATTGATTAAGACTTCATTTTTTTTCTCTAAATATAATTTTGCTTGTTCTAATTCTTCCGTTATTACTTCTAAAACAGAAAGTCTATCAGAAGCTCTCTTACTTGCTTCATTATATTTACTCATTACATCATCATAATCTATGTCAGAATTATCACTTTCTTCTGTATAAGTCTTATTTATTTTAGCATCATATATTTTATCATAAATGTCTTTTTCTTTCTCGTCTGATAATACTTCATAAGCTAAATTAATTTCTTGAAATTTTTGTTTAACATAGTTTATTTTATCTTCATTAGCATCATTAAATAAATCTGGATGATATTTTCGCGCTAATTTTTTATAAGATTTTTTTATTTCCTTTTGACTAGCATTTCTTGAAATTTCTAATATTTCGTACAAATCTAACCAATTTTTATCCCAATCATATTTCATTCTACTTACGTTCCAATCTTAAATAATTTTCACTATCACCTTCGATAGTTAAATTTGGAGATAAAGTTTTTTTGATAATATTGGACCAATCTGGTTTTATTTTTCCATGTTCTCTTAAGTCTTTTACAACATTTTCAATTGCTTTAAAATTATTTTCTACTGATTCTTTTAAGTAAAGTTGAGATTGACTTATAGGAATTCCTATCTTTGAAGCTTCATTTTTTACCATAGCTTCAGATAACATTGCTCCTAAATATATAAATTCCCAACCAGCATTTCTTCTTTCTTCTACCAAAGTACGAATATTTTCAACTGAATAATTTTTACTAAAATTATCATAACCATCAGTCATTATAACAAACAATGTTTTGGTAGGACTTCCCTCTTCTATATGTTTTTTCTTAATACAATTAATTCTATCTCCTAAGCAATCATATAAAGCTGTATTATCACCATCAGCAACATATTTAAATGGCTTTATCTCATCTATTGGGTTTCGATAATAAATAATTTTAGTTCCCTTAGCAAATAAGTCCACAGTTACTTTAGTATTTATATAACCATTATTTTTTTCTTTTTGAATTAAATCAGTAAATCCTAATAATGTTTTTTCTTCTGTTCCTGTACAAGAATAGCTTTTATCAATTACAAAACAAGCTCTAAAGAAAACGCTCTTAATTGCTCATCTACTTCTTTTATAATTTGAGCAGAATAGTTTTCTACTCTCTTATTAAACATTTCTTTGTATTGCTCTGTATTTGAAATAGAATTATTTGCTTCCTTTTTTGCACTTAAACTATTTCTTAAAGAATTTAGTCCTTCTCTTGTAGCTACATTAGTACTATTATTTAAAACATCTACTTCGTTTTTTGAACCAACTAAAGATTCTAATCTTTTTGCTTTAAAACTATCCAAACTATTTTTACCTTTCGTTTGTGTTTTTCTTAAATCATCAAATGATATTGCCATATAAAAAATCCCCCTTAAAAGTTTAAAACATATACTACAAAAAAAGATTCATTTGTCAATAAAAATTTTTCCAACAAATTACTTAGGAAACTTTAATACTAAATTTAAAAATTCACTATAATCTTTTATACTATAATCAGTTAGTTCATTAATTTTATCACGATCTAAATCGGCATATTTGTCATAAATGTTTACTACTTCTATTTGCGCATTTTTACTAGCTAATACTCCTGTATATGAATCTTCAAAGATTAAACATTCACTTGGTAAAGCATGGTAATAAGCCATTAATTTCATAAATATTTCTGGATCTGGCTTTTTATTTTTTACATCTTCGCTTGTATAAATTAAATCAAAAGTATCTTTTATATTTAATTGATTTAACATTTTTTGATTAAAAGATGTATATACTTGTATTTGTTTTCTTGTCGTCATAGAGGCTAAAGCTAAAGTATACCCAAGTTGTTTTAATTTTAATATCAACTTTGCAGCATTTGGCTTAAAGTCAATTTCTTTTGCTAAAATATTAGTTACCATATTATCTCTTAATTTAGTTAGTGTTACCTCATCAATTGCTATTAAGTTATATTTTTTTATTAAATATTTTGAGTATTCTAAATAAGTATCTCCTATTTTTATAGTATGAAGGAATTTATCTCTCTTTGCTTGTATAACTTCTAAATTTACTTCTATTTTTTCTTTACTATATTTTTTTATTAATCTTTGATCTATTAAATTCCAAATTCCTACTGAATCAATTAATGTTCCATCCATATCAAAAATTATATATCTTTTTTCTCTTAAATTAAGTTCTTCTAGTTTTTTCAAATTATAAACTCCTCGTATAATATGTTTATAAAGTTAAGTTAAATTAACTTTATAAATCAATATTATTCTTTCTATTTTTTATATTTTAGTTGGAATTGATACTCTAGTACTATACATTTGTTTTAGAATAGTATAGCTTGAGAGATATTCATAAAACTCCTGTAGCATTTTCTTCTTATTATTCTATCCTTCTAACTCAGATGCTGTTTCTTCTTAAATTATCTTTAATTTTTTCTATTATTATAGATTATTATTATTATAAAGTCTAGTTATTTTAAAATCTTGGTATAAAAATTTTTTTAAAAATTATAATTTATTAGAGATGAGGAAGTGTAACAATGTTTTTAAGTATTTTAAGTTTATTAAAAGATATGATTTTTTTTACAGGAAGTTATTCGAATAATGTTTTTCCTGAACCTTTAAGTGAAGATGAAGAAAAAATAATGATTGAGAAAATGCAAAATGGTGATACTAATGCCCGTAATACTTTAATTGAAAGAAATTTAAGGTTAGTTGCTCATATTGTAAAAAAATTTGAAAGTAAAAGTATTAGTCAAGATGATTTAATTAGTATTGGAACTATAGGTTTAATTAAAGGAATAGATTCTTATAATGATACTAAAAAAACAAAAATAACAACTTATGCAGCTCGATGTATTGAAAATGAAATTTTAATGTATTTTAGAAGCAATAAAAAAAGAGAGAGCGATGTTTCTTTAAATGATTCAATTGGATATGATAAAGATGGTAATGAAATAAATTTAATTGATGTTTTAAAAGATACTACCACAGATTTTGCTGAGGTAATCCATACTAAAGATAATATTAAAGATCTTAGTAAATATTTAAATATATTAAATGATCGAGAAAAAGAAATTATTATTAAAAGATATGGCTTATTAAATCAAAAAGAAAAAACTCAAAAAGAAATCGCTAAGGAATTAAAAATTTCAAGAAGTTATGTTTCAAGAATTGAAAAAAGAGTATTGACTAAAATACTCCGTGAATTTATCAAAAATAAGAGAGATTTATAATTTCTAAGTTATGTAGTTAAATAGCAAGGACTAGACGATACGAAATGCTCGCGTTAACCCCACCAGTGCTGCAGCCGAACACAAAGGCACCAGACGCGACACCATGGTACCAATAACCACCGCGGCTGAACCACGGGTAAGCTGAGTAAACGAAGAGAGCGTAATCATAATACCAACTTGATTTATGTCTATTATTGCCATCTGGATCTCTAAAATCTTGGAATGGTCCAAACTCTGTTGTTGCATCTCCTAGTATTCTTTGTTTATAATCTGTTTCACTTGACGATGCTCCATATATATCATAATATTTTGTATCTATACTTGTATCTGTTATTCCTGTATTTCCGCTTGTTATTAAGCTTCTTACTCCCATGATATATTCATATGCCCCACCACTCATATCATAAATTCCACTATAGTTTCCTGTGGTACTTGCGACATTACTATTTGGATTTAAATAGTTGATTGTATATGTTCCATCACTACCTAAACTCGTACTTTCATTTCGGTTTCCTGCGATACTTGTTCCTCCATTAAAACCAAGTGTTGGCTCTTCTACCCCAGCATATCCTGTTATATATGCTCTATTGTTATTAAATCTTACACTTTCACTACTTCCATATTTTGAATGCTGTAAATAGGCTACTGCTCCCCACTCGGTATTCTTCATCATATGACTATCTAATTCTCTTTTATAATTGAACCCAGCATTAAATGCATTTCCTATCGTTATATTTCTCCAACTATATACATTAGGTTTGATTTGGATTTTTGCTGAATCTGAACTATTTACTTGAGCAGCTGCTGTACTTGTTGCTCCTTTATATCCT
>CAOKUH010000042.1 GCA_948472605.1 uncultured Mycoplasmatota bacterium | reverse complement strand
AAAAACACGAGAATTATTTCAGTCTCAACTTGCTTAATCGAATCTATTATGTGAAGGTTGGATAACACTTTCTATTACGAGAACTTTATCTCCAAGAACAACACGTTATCCAATCATACCTTCTTCATAATAAATAAAATAAGTGTAACTTTCAACCTGTTGGATTTGGTTTACTTATTACACTTTTATAGTACCAAAGAACTAAAATAGGATTATGTGGTGCTATAGCAGAAGGACATATTCCAAGTAGAACTCCTATTGAATATAAACGAGAAGAAAAAAAGTTAGTTATTGATGAATCAACTAAAGATATAGCCATAAGAATATTTGAACTCTATCATAGTGGTAACTCTTATCAAACTATTGCTAATATTTATAATGAAGAAAAAGTACTTGGAAAAACAAATTGGTGTGATTCCACTATTTTTGGAATATTACAAAATGAAGTCTATAAAGGTGATTATGTTCAAAATAAAAAATCAGCTAATCCTACTTATTACTATGATGTATGTCCAGCTTTAATTAAAAAAGATTTTTGGGAAGAATGCCAAGTTCAAAAGAAAAAGAATAGCAGATGTTTTAAAAGGCATTTAACTTATCTTTATTTGCAAAAATTAAGATGTCCTAAATGTAGCAGAATTTTAGGTGGAAAAGCAACTACCAAAAAGAATAATGTATCTTATTATTACTATTATTGTAATGATCGTGGTATTACCATTCGTGAAAATCAAATTGAAGATACAATTAATAATATTATGGAAGAACTTTTTCTTTATGACATGGTAGTAAATCAATCACTACTTCCTATGATTAAAACTAAATTAAATAATCCTAAAGATAAATTAATAAAGGAATTAAATATTCAAAATACTAAATTTGAACGAATTAAAAAAGCCTATGTGAGTGGAACTTTTACTTTGAAAGAATACAATGAAGAAAGAAAAATTGTTGAAGATACTATTAAAGATTTAGAAGTAAAAATTAAAGAATGTGATATTGCAGAAGAATTGCAATTTACTCCTGAAGATATTTTAGTAAAACGAGATATTGATTACATAAACAAGTTAGTTTATCCAACTATTTATAAAGAAAAAATAAAAAGTTGGAGATATTTAACTAGAGATGAACAAGCCGATTACTTGATGAAATGGATAGAAGATATTTTACTAATTTATGATGATAAAAAGATAAAAGTTAAAAAAATCAATTTTAGAAATTCTTTCTTTGATGATTTATGTAATTTACTTGCTAATGGTTATTTAGATATTAATAGAACTTATGTTAATGAAAAAAATGAAAAAGTAAAAATGCGATATAGTGAATACTTACCTGGCAATACTATAACTGAGAATTTACTTCGTTTGAGAGAATTCTATAATGTCGGTTATTATGAATCTATTTATAACTATGATAATAAGACAATGGAATTTGAATATGTTGATGTTAGACAAATCGTAAGATGTTTTCCAGTTGATGAAGAAAAATCAAAAATAGGTTTTCTCTATATCGATAAAAATGAAATAACTAAATTAACTAAACCAGAAGAAGTTTTTGAATACATACCTCGTAAAGAAAAAGAAAATCATTATGTTATGAAATCAATAACAATTAAGAGGTGAAGGATTTTGAAAAAATTAACAAATGAAAATATTTTGAAAAATCAAGTTGATACAATAAAACAATTTAAAGTTTTAGAATATCTAAAAAAGAGCTTTGATATTTACGAATTTAAAGTTTATCTTTTTGATAGAAATACCATTAAAGTAATAGATAAAAATTATAAAAGTGGTTACTTTCAATATGATGAAAAAACTAAAACTGTTATCTTTAAAGAAAATATAAAAAATGAAAAAGAAATAGAAATTTAGAAAGAAGGATTTAAGAAAATGAAAAATAATATAAGTGAAGAATTAAAAGAAGTATTAATAAATTTTAGAGAATTAAGTAAGGAAAATAAAATATATCTAATGAGTATTTTATTAAACCATTTAGATAATGGACTTATTAATGATGGCAATTATTCAAGCAGTGATGAGGCTTATGAAAATGACAAATTGGTGTTAGAATCATTTAACCTAAATTTAGAAAATACTATGGCACTAGCAACACAACTTTTACTAGTTGGTGCAAACTTACAAGATATAATAATAGAACTAAATGGAATTGATATTGAACCATTTATAAACGAAAAAGTTAAAAATGAAACTAAAGAAGTTTTATCAAAATTTTACAAATTAGACTTTAAAAATAAAATAGATTTTCTTACTGAAACAATTTATGATGTATCGGAAATACAAGAAGTTTATGAAAATATCAACTTTGACTTTAATGGATTAATTTATGAATTGTTAAACTATTCTAAAACAGAATTTAATATAAAAACCGAAAATAATTTAGAAATAGAAATCACGAACTAACAATTATTTTAATTCCTCTATTGCCAACAGGAACCCACTTATAATTCTTTTTTAAGATGTCCTAAATCAAAAAAGCATTTTTGCTTTAGCATATAAGCATTACGAATTATAAGTGCCTATTATCAATAGATTTGCTTAAAATAATGGCAAACATTAACTGTCATTATTTTTATTTTTTAAAAAACATGAGTCGCCACTTTTTTCACTAACTACTAAAAAATCACTGCTTTTTTTAATGGGCATAAGTGTTGGACACCACGAAACATATTTTACCCTTGTAAAATGGCACTTTCTCGTGGTGTCACTATTGTTTGCACTTGCAAAAATGACGACTTTGTCCCCTAAAAATGACTACGCCATTTGTTTCTAGCCCTTATAAATTCTAGATTTTATGTTGAAAAAAGTGGCGACTATTTTGACTACTTATCTAATAATTTGCAAAAATCATAAAAAAAAGTGGCGATTAAACTAATTATAAAGATATTATTTAATAATTAAATCAAAATTTCTTAGAAAAAAAGAAAAATTATATTCAAATTTAATTCAAAATTTTATTGACTTATTTAAAATAAAAGATTATATTATAAGCCAATAAAAATTAAATTGATATAGATTTTAGGAGGTAAAAAAATGGATAGTGTAAAATCATTAAATAGAATTATAAAAAAAGAACTAATGTGTAAGCATTTGAACAATGGTCAAAAGTTAATAAATTTATTTGATTTAGCAGGTAAAATTTATATGAGTAATGTTTTGAGTATTGTAAAAAAATATCCAAATATTACAGTACAAGATTTAAATAAATTATTACCTACAGAAGTTATTAAGTTAAGTGAGTATTATACATTACTTGCAATAGAATTAGGATATAATTTTTTTGAAAATATTATTGATGATAAAGAACTTGTATTATAATTATTACATATTCAAATCTATAAATCTTTTTCATTTTATGGAATATCAAAAAATAGTAGAAAAATACTAAAATAGTAGTATAATAAGTCTAGAAAGTTGATTAAACGAACTCGCTAAAAGTTGTAAACGCCTTCGTTTATCGCACCAGATTGATATGAAGCTCGAACTTTTTATTCGAGAGTAATAAATATTAACTAGAAGTACCATCTAGTTTTTTTGTTATTTGAGAATGGAAGTGAAGGTTGAAAATAAAATACGAAATTCAACCCAACACAAAAATCGTCAATAAAGACGTTAAAATAAACAAAACGCATGTTCGCGTGCTGTTCTTTGAAATAATAAGTTGTTATCAGTTATTCTGCAAAGTAATACTTTAACCTAATTTATCTAAATAAGAAATCATATCTTCGGTATTTTGAACTTTCTTGTTATGTTTTTTAATATTTTTATTCAAAAGATTATCAAATCTATCATTATCAAAAACTTCACCTGTATTAAGAATATGATAAGTGGATACTAAAAGAAGTCTGGCAATTGCAATAATAGCTTTTTTATGGCCACGACGCTTTTTAATAGACTCGTATCTTGCTTTAATGTAAGGACAAGACTTATCCTTGATGGCATTTAAGGCGCATTCAACAAGTAAAGGCTTAATATATTGTCCAGCTTTGATAATTCTAACCGATTGTTTTTTACCAGCAGATTCTTTACACCGAGGAGTAAGACCAGCCCAAGAAGCAAGATGTTTGTCAGAAATAAAAACGTTCATGTTTGTGCCAATTTCTGTTATAATAAATATTGCCGAGGTTTCGCTTATTCCAGGTATAGTTAAAAGTAAGTTGATTTCGGTAGAGTATTTGACAGTAAGTTTAAGAATTTGTTGTTCTAATGATTCAATGCATTCATTAATAGCATCATAGTGATTTAAGCAAACTGTCATCTTTGAGACTTGAGAGTCATCAAAGGAACCATTGATAGATTTCAAAATATCTTTTGGATCTGATTTCATTTTTTTGCTAATAAGTGGAGAAATATCTTCTAAAGTTAAATTAGGATTATCAAGCATTAATTTTAGAATAGATTGTGATGTTTTGCCAAAGACGTCAGAAACAACACTAGCAATTTGAACATTAGAAACAGTAAGAGAATTTTGAAATCTATTTTTTTCTCCAGTTCTAATATTGACTAGTTTGTTGCGATAACGCATTAAATCACGAAGTTGTCTAATGTCAGCAGGCGGCATAAAAGAAGGTTCGACAAGTACATGTTTAAACATATCAGCAATCCATTTAGAATCTTTTTTGTCTGTTTTCTTGCCAGGAATACTTCTAACATACTTAGGATGACATACAACACATTTACAATTTACTTCTAAAATATTGAAAACTGGAATCCAATATTTACCAGTTGATTCCATACAAACATCGAAAGTTTGATTATCTACTAGCCAATTACGACAAGTGATTAGGTCTTCAGTAAAAGTGGAAAAAGATTTTGTTTGATAAACAGTGATATTACTTTTATTAGTTTTAGTAATGGTAACTACAATTACTTTTTTGTGAACGTCAATACCAGCACAATTATTATAAATTGTCTTTAACATAAATAACTCCTTTTTAAAATATTTTTGTTAACAGGCATTGACTGAAAATCTCTACTTGAAAACTGGGTTACTTGTTTTACCAAAGATAAGGTTCCGTGCTCTTAAGAATAGATATAAAATCTAATGGCACACTCATTTGTACTCAAGAGATAATCGACACATATAATTATACGGGTTTAAGACATTGTCCTAACACCACTCACCTCCCCGTGCTCTGTAGTATACCTGATAACAACTTTATTATATCAAAGAACGAAGTTAAAGAATTTATTTTCACTGCTGTTTGTGCCTTGAAGCGAACGGAGTGAAGCAGAAAGGAATGTTTAAAATTATGAAAGAAGTTAAAGAATTAGAGTTTAATAATTTATCTTTTAAAAACTTTATTATTCGGTTATTACAGGCACTAAAAGATGTGTTTAAAAATATTTTATTATTTGGAAAAGATAAAGATATTGTAGTAAGTCAAATAAAAGACTGTTATGAAAATAATTTATATAATGATTCTGATATTTTATACATTAAGATACGTCTAAAGAAAAAGAAATGATTCAGTATTTAGAAGAAAAGGACTACGATATTTTTTAATTCGTAGTCCGCAAAAACTAAATGGTGTCAATTTAGTAAAACACACTTGTACATTGACATAATCAATGAACTTGTGAAAACAATAAATTGCTTTGACATTTATTTAAAAGTATGATATGTTTAATTAAATATGGAGGTTAAAAAATATGAATAATCCAAAATTATATATAGGAGCAAAAATACATTGGTGCAATCGTTTTATAACTTTAGATGGAGATATAAGAAGAGTGGAAAGTAAAGATCCTAATTTGATTATTTTTGAAGATGGGATGACCGATTTTAAATTTGTAGATGTAGTTGAATATGAAGAGTTAGGTACAACTAAAAGAAAAATAATTAGTGAAGATAATCAAGAATATTTTTTTGGCGAATTTATTTCACTAGATGATTTAAAAGCAAGTAATACTGATAAGCAATGGGATAATGCAATTTATAATATTGAAGGTAGTAATGGTATAGGTATGGTAACAAGTCCTAATGGATTTCATTCTGTTATGCCTCAAAATGGTGTTATGGTTAATGAATTATCTCAAATCGAAAAAAGATAATTTGTAGAAAATTAAATAAGTTTATGTTATACTATAGTCAGTTAATAAATTATTACTGACTATTTCTTTTGTTTGAAAAATTGTTGTACTTCTCTCTTTCGGACACCATTGAGCAATCTGTTAAAGCTTTTGTTAGATTTAAACATATAGTATCAACTTCAAAAGAAGTTGTTTTTTTGCATTTAAGGTTGATGAAAAGCTAAAAAAGAATTTATAAATATTTATTAACAATATCTGTAAATTCTTTTTTTAATTCTTCTAATAGTTTTTTATTTTTTGCTTCAAATCTTAAAGTTAAATTTGGACCTGTGTTACTTGCTCTAACTAAAGCCCATCCATCAGGAAAATTTATTCTAACACCATCTATATCATTATAATCGTATTCTTTTTCTTTAACATAATCTAAAACTTTATTTACTATGTTAAATTTTTCTTCATTAGTAGTAGGAATTTTAATTTCTGGAGTAGAGTAGTACTCATTTATATCGCTTAGTATTTCACTTAAATTTTTGTCGGTTTTAGAAAGTATTTCTAACAATCTTAATCCAGCATAAATCCCACTACCTAAAGCATAATCTCGATCATTAAAGAAAACGTGGCCTGAAAATTCTCCTCCAAAGGCTAAATTTAATTCTTTAGTTTTAGCTTCGGTATAGCTAGTTCCAGTTCTATAACAATATGGGGTACCGCCTAATTTTATTATTTCATCTTCTAAAGATTTAGAACATTTTACATCATAAAGAATAGTTTTATTATCAGTATTAGGTAATAAAAATTTAGCAATAATAATCATAAATTTATCAGCAGGAATATATTCACCATTTTCAAGTACTATTCCAAGTCTATCACCATCACCATCATAAGCAATTCCAACATCTGCTTTTACTTCTAATACTTTTTCTTTTAGCATTTTCATATTTTCTTCTACTGCTGGGTCGGGATGGTGATTAGGAAAAGATCCATCATTTATATCACAAATGTAAGTAATGTCAAGATTAGGAAATAATTCATGAATTTCTTTAGCAATACATGTTGTGGCACCATTGCCTAAATCAATAACAGCTCTAACTTTTTTATCACCCATACTAATATTTTTTTTCATGTATTCTAAATAGGCATTTTTAATATCCTTTTTAATGACTTTACCATTACCACTTAAAAAATTTTCTTCCAACATATAATCACGAAATGTATATATCATTTCTCCTCTGGCATTAGCGAGTTTATCAAAAGAAAACTTAAAACCATTGTCATCTTTGGGATTATGGCTTGCTGTAACCATAATTCCATATAAATCATTAACATGCCTAGTTAGGTAATGCATTGGGGTAGTAATTTGTCCATAATTATAAACATCACAGCCACTATCTGTTATTCCTTTTATTAAAGAATTACTTAAAGATAAACTAGAAAGCCTGTTATCTCTTCCAACAACGCAAGTATGAGTATCTAATTTTTCTTTTAAATAACTTCCATATGCTCTACCAATTTTATAAGAAATATCTTCATTTAAATTTACATTATAAGTTCCTCTAATATCATAATCTTTAAAAATGGATTTATCTATTTTCATGTTTAACCTCTTTTCCTATTTATTATATAACATATTACAAAATACGCAAAATATGTTTTGATTAATAATTTACTTTTTATTGACAAAAGTATATCTAAAAGTATATAGTATTATTATAGAGAAGGGTGTGGCAACCATGGAAGATATAGAAAAATTAAAAAGCCAAATAGAAAATTTAGAAAAGCAAATTAATGTATTTAATGAAGAATATAATAAAAAACTTAAGGATGTTGAGATGTTAAAAAATGAATTGAAAAGCCAAAGTGAAAATATTATTGCATCTAATAATGCATCTTTAGCTAAAAGAGAAGCTGAATTAAACCCTCATGCACAAAATATAGAAAATCATATGGCTAGTTTAAAAAAAATAGAGGAAGATAATAAAAAAGCAGAACCTGTTCCTTTTAATTTGGATGCTGTTGTAGAAAGATTGTCAACTCCAAGAGAATCACGTTTTGAAGCAATAGTTCAAGAAAAAATAATGGAACAAGAAAGGCAAATGTCAGAAAAGATAATTGAATCTGGCCAAGAATCAATTCTTGCTCAAGAATTAAAACAATCTATAGTATCTGATTTAGAAGAGAATAATGAAATTCAAAATCAAAATCAAAATCAACTACAAAGTCAAAGTCAAGCACAAGATATAGAAAATAGAAATAAATTAGTTACAAATATGCAAAATAGTATTTTATCTGGGGTAAAGTCTAAATTTAAACCTAAAAAGAAAAAGAGTGACAATAATAGCATAAATGGGCGTATTTTGTTTTTTGATATAAAAAGAGATTTAGATACCTATAATAGAGTATATAGTTATGATTGGGATAAAATAATTGGAGATATTTATAATAGTAATGAGGATTATTTAGTAGCTTTTTATCGACTTTATATTAATTTAGATGATATAGCAAAAGCTAAAGAGATAAATAATATTTTATTTAGTATAAATAAATATTACCAAACAAATTATTTAAGTTTAGAAGATTTTTTAGCGCAAAATAACTTTTCAACATTAGCTGATTTACAACTATATACAGAAGAATTTGCTAGTACTCCGAAAGAAGGAAGAGGATGATATTAAGTGGAACTAGAAACAGTTATTTTAGAAAATAAAGAAGAATATATTGTTATAGATACTATTGAAATTCAAGATAACAAGTATATTTATTTAGGGAAACAGCAAGAGTTAGAAAATAATAGTATGGAAAATATTGTGATACGTAAATTAGATAAAAAAGAAAAATATATTTTGGGTTTAGATAATCGAGAAGAGTATAAGTTGGCATTAGAAGCATATATTACTAAATATAATAATTAAAATTATGATTGACACAAAACTTAAAAAAACGTATACTAAAGTAGAAAAAACGAGGAACAAGAAGAGTAAGTAAATGAAATTTTTATAGAGAGTTCATGTTAGGTGGAAATGAATAAATAGTTTAACTGAAAATCACTTGGGAGTTGAGAGTCTGATTATTTTTGTAAGATATCTCCGCAAGTCTATTGCGTTATCAAAGTAAGTATAAAATTAAGGTGGTACCACGGATTGTTTCGTCCTTTAGTGGTATTACCTTTTTTAATTAAAAAAAGGAGAGTTTTATATGAAAGATTTTAAAGAGTTAGATAAAAGACCAGTTTGCGAGGTAGAAAATGATATTATTAATTCTTGGGGAGGCATAATGAACATTACTAATAAGCAAAATGAACTTCGAAAGAATAGCGAAAATTTTGTTTTTTATGATGGTCCCGCCACTGCTAATGGTTTTCCAGGACTTCATCATATGCTTGCCAAATTTTTAAAAGATTCTTTTTGTAAATATCATATTATGAAAGGTAAAAGGGTTTTAAGAAAAGTTGGATGGGATACACATGGTTTACCTGTTGAGCTTGGGGTTGAAAAAGAACTTGGTTTTACTGGTAAAGGTGATATCGAGAAATATGGAATTAAAAAGTTTAATGAAAAATGTAAGGAATCAGTTTGGAAAAATAAAGAGGCTTTTACGGATTTAACAATAAAAATGGGACAATTTATAGATATAGATAATCCTTATGTAACATATGATAATGATTATATTGAAACAGAATGGTATATTCTAAAGGAATTTTATAAAAAAGGGTTATTTTATGAAGGCCATAAAATCCTTCCATATTGTCCAAGATGTGGGACAGGACTAGCAAGTCATGAAGTTGCTCAAGGTTATAAAGAAATAAGTGTTGAAACAGTTATTGTACCATTTAAGAAAAAAGATGAAGATGTTTATTTTCTAGTATGGACTACAACTCCTTGGACTTTAATTTCTAATGTTGCCTTATGTGTAAATCCAAAATTATCGTATGTTTTGGTTAAAAGTGGAGATTATAAATTCATTTTAGCGGAAAGTTTAGTAAATAAGGTTTTGGGTGAAGATGTTGAAATATTAAAAACTTATAAAGGTACTGATTTAGAATATATGGAGTATGATCAATTAATTCCTGAACTTAGTGTTTCAAAAAAAGCATTCTTTGTTACTATGGATGATTATGTTACTGCAGATGATGGAACAGGTATTGTCCATATTGCTCCAGCTTTTGGGGAAGATGATGCTAATGTAGGAAAAAAATATGATTTACCATATTTAAATCCTGTTGGTGAAGATGGGTGTTATACTGAAGGACCATGGAGTGGTATGCTAATATTTAATGCTGATTTGGAAGTTATTAAGTATTTAAAAGAAAATAATAAATTATTTAAAAAGCAAAAAATGTTACATAACTATCCACATTGTTGGAGATGTGATTCTCCTTTAGTTTATTATTCTAAGCCATCGTATTATTTAAAAGTAACAGACATTAAAGATAAAATTATTGAAGCTAATAAAAAAGTAAATTGGTATCCTTCATATGTTGGAGAAAAACGTTTTGGTAATTGGTTAGAAAATATGAATGATTGGGCAATTTCTCGAAGTCGTTATTGGGGAACTCCTTTACCATATTTTATATGTAGTTGTGGACATGCAGACATGATTGGCTCTAAGCAGGAATTAATAGAGAAAGCTATTAACGATATTGATGAGTCTATTGATTTACATCGCCCATTTGTTGATGAAGTTCAATTAAAATGTCCAAAGTGTGGTGGAGTTATGACTAGATGTAAAGATGTAATTGATTGTTGGTTTGATTCGGGGGCAATGCCATTTGCTGAGTATCATTATCCTTTTGAAAACAAGGAATTATTTGATTCGCAATTTCCTGCAGATTTTATTTGTGAAGGTATTGATCAAACAAGAGGATGGTTTTATACTCTTATAATTATTTCTGTTTTTCTAAAAGGTTGTGCTCCTTATAAAAATGTTTTAGTTAATGACTTAATTCAAGATGCCGAAGGAAAGAAAATGAGTAAGAGTAAAGGTAATATTGTTGAACCATTTACAACAATGAAAGAGTATGGAGCAGATGTTGTAAGGTTTTATCTTCCATATGTATCACCTGTTTGGACACCTCTTCGTTTTGATATGAATGGATTAAAAGAAGTATATTCTAAATTCTTTAATCCTTTAAAGAATACTTATAGTTTCTTTGCTTTGTATGCAAATACTGATGGAATAGATATTAAAGATTGTTATGTTGATTATAATAACCGAGAAGAAATAGATAAATGGTTACTTTCAAAATATAATCGTTTATTAAAGTATGTGACTAATGCTTATGATGAATATGATTTAAATAAAGTGGTTAAAGCTGTAACTGATTTTGTATCAGAAGATTTATCTAATTGGTATATTAGAAGAAATAGAAATCGTTTTTGGTCGTCTAATTTAGACAATTCAAAGAAAAGTGTTTATATAACTGCTTATGAGGTTTTAGAAGGATTATGTCGTATGGTCGCTCCTATAGTTCCATTTACTACAGAAGAAATATATCGTAATTTAACAGGTGAAGAATCAGTACATTTAAGTGATTTTCCTAAATATCAAGAAGAATTAATAAATGAAAGAATTGAAGAAAAAATGGATCTTGTTAGAAATTTAATAAGTATAGGTAGATATGTGCGAGAAGAGGCTAAGATAAAGGTTCGTGAGCCGTTAAAAGAAGCATTAATAGATGGGAAAAATGAAAAGTTAATAAATGATTTAGTACCTTTGATAAAAGAAGAGTTAAATGTAAAAGATGTGGTATTTGCTACAGATTTAAGTAAATATATGAATTTTACAATTAAACCTAATTTTAAAAATGTTGGATCATTTTTTGGACCTAAAATAAAAGAGTTTCAAGTTAAATTAGAAAATTTGACAGAAGATGAAATTAACAAATTAAATAATAATGAAATAATTAATATGGAAATTGATAGTCAAAATTATGAAGTAACTAAAGAAATGGTTGATATACGTATTTCTAGTAAAGAAGGATTTAATGTTGGTATGGAAAATAATAATTTTATTATTTTGAATACTGAAAGAACTGAGGAACTTATTTTAGAAGGAATAGCTAGAGAATTTGTATCTAAAGTTCAAAATTTAAGAAAAACAAAAGAATTTAATGTTATAGATCGTATTAATGTATATATTAAAGGTGATGAAACATTTAATAAAGCTTTAGATAGTTTTTTAGAATATATTAAAAATGAAACATTAGCTATTAAAGTTGAAGAGAAAGAAAATTTAACTAATAAATATGATTTAAATGGTCATGAAGTATTAATTGATATTGAAAAAATAGATGAATAGATTTTAATTAAATGAAAATTGCTGTTAAATAATTGTATAATGATTATTTTAGCAGCTTTTTTAATGTGTGCATTGCATAATGCAATACGTGTATGATAAACTAAATATAGTAAATAATAGTAA
>CAOKUH010000041.1 GCA_948472605.1 uncultured Mycoplasmatota bacterium | reverse complement strand
ATTTTTATTTATAAATTGCTTAAAAAAAGCGGACATTTTCATAAAAAAGTCACATAATATAAATTACTTAATAATTTTTGATTGCTAAATTAATTAAATATGATATAATACATTAGAAAAGAAATTACTATGCCTAAGATTAGGTATGGCGAAAGGAGCGTATTATGAGACTTAATATTCATCCAGAAATGAAAGAAACAACAATTAAATGTGCTTGTGGTGCTTCATTTAAAACAAGATCTACAAAAGATAATATTGAAGTTGAAATTTGTAGTGAATGTCATCCTTTTTATACAGGAAAACAAGGAAATAACAAAAGAACTGGAAATATTGAAAAATTTAATCGTAAATATGGGTTAAATGATAGTAATAAAGCTGCCTAAAGCAGTTTTTTTGTGATATAATTTAAGTGTGTGAGAGAAAATGAAAAAAATTAAAAATATATTTAGAATAATAAAAGAAGCTAGTTTAAAAACAAAAAAAAGAAAGATAATAATATGCTTAGATATTATAAAATGTCATTTTAAATATAAAGCAAGTCTTTTTGATTATGACTTTTTTGAAATGTATAAATTAACTGACTTTGAAAGAAATACAATTATAACTAAAGGAGTCAATAATGAGTATATTAAAAAGTATAATAATCCTAAATATATAAAAAATTTTAATGAGATGATATTTAAAAAAACATTTGATAAATATCTAAAACAAGATGTTAAAAAAATTAAGCAATGTAATGTATTAAATGAATTAAATCCTAATTCTTTAAGTACTATTTTAGTAGTAACAATATTAGGACAAGTAACAGTTGCTTATTTAATAACTTATGGAAATAAAAAATTAGTTGCCCCAATTGATATTGAAACAGGAATAATTACTCATCCTGCTTGTGATCGAAATAAAAATGCTTACGAAAATCATCCAATTACCAATAAAAATATAAAAGGACTTAAAATTCCTAATTGGGAAGAAATTATAAAAATTTGTGAACAAGCTTCAATTGAAGTGGCAGCAATAGGATATGCTAGTTGGGAAATATGCGTAGAAGAAAATAAATGTTTTCTGTTAAATGGTAATGTAAAACCTAATTACGTGTATTATAACTTACCAATTCATAGAAATAACAATATAGGATTATTACCTGTATTTAAACAAAAAGAAGAAAGGAAAATAAAATAATGAAAATATTCATTGGTGGCGATCACAGAGGAGTATTATTAAAAAAAGAGATAATAAGAAATTTAGAAGAAGACGGCTTTAATATAATTGACACAAAATTAGAAAATAATGATTTAGATGATTATCCTGATTTTGCTTTTGAAGTTGCCAAAAATATTATAGAAAACGAAGGAGCTTTAGGAATACTAATTTGTGGAAATGGTATAGGAATTAGTATAGCTGCTAATAAAGTAAAAGGAATTAGATGTGCTAGAGTATTTAATGAAGATGATGCCTTTAAATGCAAAAATCATAATGGCGCTAATATAATTGCAATTGGTGCAGAAGAAAATATTGACAAAGTAATGAATATTATAAATGTTTTTATTAGTACTAAACCAGCTTCAGAAGAAAGACATTTAAAAAGAATTAATAAAATCATAAAATACGAACAAGGCGAATATAATGAACTATAAATTATTAATATATATATTTAATATAATGTTGTCCATATTTTCATTAAGTGGAGTAAACTTTGAAAAACTTATTAAAAAAGATAAAGTAATGGAAACGAGAATACTAGTTATAGCTATATCTCTAATAATGGCCTACCTTTTAACCAACTTTATTTTTAATTTTATAGAAGTAAGTAAAATAGTTTAGGAGAAAAAATATGAGAAATAAAATACTATTAACAATAGTAGTAATTTTAAGTATCGTAGCATATGTAGTGATTAGTAAAAATAAAGAACCTAATCACTCTTTTTTGGATAAGGAAAATATAATCAAAATTAAAACAAAAGAAGAAAAAATAGAAGAACTTAATTTAGAAGAATATTTAATTGGAGTCCTAGCCGCCGAAATGCCTGCATCATTTGAAATTGAAGCCCTAAAAGCTCAAGCAGTAGCATCAAGATCATACGCAATGTATAAACTTTTACATTCTGAAAATGAAGATTATAATATTCTAACAGATATCACAAATCAAGTTTATATTAATAAAGAAGAAATGGAAGAAAAATGGGGTGATAATTATAGCTTATATTTAGAAAAGATTTCTAAAGCAGTAGAAGATACAAATAAAGAAGTTATGTATTATGATAACGAAATAATTGAAAGTTTCTATTTTGCTATGAGTAATGGTAGTACTGAAGATGCTCAAATGGTTTTTCAAAGTGACTTACCATATATTAAATCTGTATCATCTTCTTGGGATAATGAAACATTAAATAATTTTTTAGTAACTAAAACTCTTACTAAAGAAGAATTTTGCTCATCATTAAATTTAGAAAATTGTCAAACTATAAATATAGACAACATTAATAGAAGTGCTACTCATCGTATTAGAACTATAAAAATAAATAATATAGAATTTAAAGGAACAGAAATAAGAACCAAATTAAACTTAAGATCTACAGACTTTGAGATAAACATTAATGGTGAAGAAATTAGCATAACAACAAAAGGTTATGGACATGGTGTAGGAATGAGTCAATATGGAGCCAATGGTATGGCTAAAGAAGGCTATAACTATAAAGAAATTTTAAATCACTATTATAACAATATAACCATAAATAAAATAGTATAAAATTTTTTCTTTTGCAAATATTATCTAATAGGAAGGTGATTTATTAGATGACTAAAAGAAAATTAAGAGGTTATGTCAAAAGAAGTTTATTAGCCTTTAGTATAAGTTTAATATTTTTATCATTAGTATTAATAACTAAAGGACTAAAACCCACAAATGAAGTAGAAGAGGAATATGTAGTGAATTCTATACTAGATCCAATTGTACCAGTTACTAACATAACAGAAACTCCAGGTTTTGTAAGACCATACACAAGTAGTAATGTTAGAATAAGTAAATATTTTTATGATAAGAATGATGCAAATGAGCGTCAAGAAGAATCTTTAATTTATTATGAGAATACTTATTTACAAAATAGTGGAGTTATTTATAGTAGTGATGAAGAATTTGATGTAGTGTCTGTATATGATGGAACTATTATAGATATAAAACAAGATGAAATATTAAATAATATTATTTATGTATCACATAATAGTAGCCTAACAACTATCTATTATGGCGTAAAAGATGTTAAAGTGAAAATAAACGACCAAATAACCCAAAATACTGTTTTAGGAAAAAGCGATAAAAATAAATTTTGTACTGACAATAATTCAATGTTATTTGAAGTAAATTTTGATGGCAAAGTATTAAATCCTGAAACCTTTTATACAATGAACATAAATGATTTAAACTAATCATACTAAAACCCCTAAGATAATATATTTATCTGGGGGGTTGTTTAAATAATGAACAAATATATTACTAATCGTGTATTAAGCGAAGCTAAGTATCTAGTTGAAACTAAAAAAACAATAAGAGAAATAGCAATACACTTTAAAGTTAGTAAAAGTACTGTTCATAAAGATATGCAAGAGAAGTTGAAAAACATATCAAAACCACTATATGATAGTGTAAGAATTATACTAGATGAACATCTAGAAAACAGGCATATAAAAGGGGGAGAAACAACAAAACAAAAATACCAAAATAAGTGAGTTGATAATATGAAAAAAATCCATTATGCAATGTATCTATGTGACAATGAAATATTTTTTCTCGATTTAAATACTGATAAAATTATTTCTAGTAAATTTAAAAGCTTAAAAGAAGACCAAATTATTGATAGTGAATTATTTAGTGATGAATTTTTTAAATTTTTAACAAAAAATCATATAAAGACTACAATTTTTGGTCAAAATATTTGTATTATAAAAAATGCTAAAACAAATGGCATCATAATCGAAAAATATAAAGAAATACTTGATGATTATTTTCGATATATTGAATTTAAAGATTTAGAAACTATTTTAAATATAGATAATGATAATGGTTATTTAAACATATCTAATAATTATATAGATTATTATTTTATGAAAAAAAATGAAAAAAATTCATTAAGAATTAATTTAGTAATTTTTAATAATAATCTGAATAAAACTATTCAACATTTATTTACAAACATTTATAAGCCTAAGAAATTAACCATATTTGGTAAACATGATAATATATCTAAATTAGCAGAAAATATTAATAAAGATTATAATATACTAACTATATTTCCTGAGTTCCATTATAATTTTATTTTAGAGAAATACAAAAAGTAAAATTTTGTATTTTTTTGTATAATAAATTATGGTATAATTGCAAATAGTAAACTTTGTAAATTTAAATAGTGGAAGTGGTGGGAAAATGATAAGAATTATAGTTATTGAAGATGATATCAAAGCTCAAGATTCGATTAAAAGAATAATAGGAGAAATGGATATATTTAAAGCAGAAGAAATTAAGGTTGATTATTTTACAAAATATAATCAAGGTTTAAAAGATATTATTAAAGATACATCAGAACACAAAGTTTATTTAATTGATATTCAATTAGAAAGTAAAATTAGTGGAATAGACATAGCAAAATACATTCGAGATATTGATTGGGAAAGCGAACTTATATTTATTACGAATCATGATAAAATGTTCGAAACAGTTTATCGAAGCATTTATGAAGTTTTCGATTTTATAGAAAAATTTCATAACTTTGAATCTAAATTAAAGAAAGACTTTAAAAAAATATTTCAAAAAAATTTTGATAATAAAATGTTTAAATATCGCAATAACAACTTTAGTGTCCAAATATATTATCGTTCTATAACTTATATTTATCGTGATACACAAACACGAAAAATAGTAATTAATACAGATACTAATAATTATTCGATTATAATGCCTTTAACTGATTCATTTAATTTTTTAGATAGTAGATTTATAATGGTTCATAGAGCATGCATAGTTAATACTGACAGAGTTGAATCATATCAATGGTCAAAAGGTTATTTTAAACTAGATAATGGTAAAAAAATTGATATGTTATCTAAGAAATTTAAAAAGGAGGTTGAAGAATATTATGAAAGAAATAGTTGATGCAATGATATATGTGTTAGTAATCTTTATAGTATTCTTGCTATGTTTTAATATTTGTTATGCAAAATTAAATAATAAAACTTTTGTATTTACTGTCAAAAATTTATTATTAACATTATTTCTTACAATTATAATGTTGCTTAGTACATCTATAAATTCTATATCATTAAAAGCAATGATTAACCTTATAGCAACAAGTTTAGAATTTAAGCTTATATATAATGACAATATAAAAAGAGTATTGATTAATTATATTTATATATATACTTTAATGGTTCTAATTGAAATAATATTAACTAAGTTTTTATTTTTTGCAGGAATTATAACAAATAGTACATCAGCCAATACATTATCTCATCTAAATTTAGGATTAACAATTGTATTAAGTGTAATTGTGTATACATTGATATCTGTTAAATTCTTTAGAGAATTTCTTCAAAGAATGATAAACTTTTTTCTAGACAATAAGCCGATTACTAACGTAATTTATCTTATATTTATTACTATAGCTATTTTAACTTTATTTTATATAGAAAGTTTTACTGATCCCAATTCATTTCGTTTATTAATAGTTCTATTTATAATTTTTTTGATATTATTTATAACAATAATAAGGTTAAAATTTAGTGAAGAAATGCTAAAAGTAACTAATAAAAAACTAATGGATTATAATAGTAACTATGGGAAGTTTCTTGATGATTACAAAATTTATAAACATAATATAAATCATAAATTATCAAATATTAAATCTATAGGAAACAAAAAAGTTAACGCTTTAATAAATGATATATTAGATGAAGAAACAACATTTAGTATAAGAAATAATGAGATATATAATGTACCTAACGGCATAAAAGGAATAGTTGCTGAAAAATTGTATAATAAAAATTATAATATAGTTATAAACAATAAGATAAAAAATGATCCATTTAGTAAATTATCTCCAAGAGCATTTAATAGTCTTTCAGAATGTATAGGAATAAGTTTAGATAATGCGATAGAAGCATGCGAAAAAACAAAGATTCCATGTATAATAATTTATTTATATGAAGATAGAGAAAATTTATATATTAAAGTTGGTAATAGTTTTTGTAACAATATTGACTTAGATGAAATTGGTAATAAGTATTACTCAACTAAAAATCGTGGTAGTGGTTTAGGATTATTTTCTATTGCTCGAAATAAATTAGTTAAAGAACAAATAAGCATTATAAATAATATTTATTATATAGAATTACAAATAAAAAAAGCACGCTAAGTAAGGCGTGTTTTTAATATCTTAAAGCATTTCTTTAGGGCATTCAGTTTCATCCCACATACATATAATTGTAAATGTTGAAACACCATTATTAGCAATTTTAGATAATGCTGATAATGCATTTGCAAAAATATTAGCCATTTTCAAATAACCCTCCTTTCTTGTTTAAATCTATATAATAAAATTTAAACCAACAATTACCCCTTATAAGTTTTATAATTATTATAAGGTATTTTAAACAATTTATAAGTCAAAGGACAAATACAAATTGTTTCTAAAATTAAAATAAAACTAACTATATTATAAAAATTATTACTATTTAAATAAAATGAACACAAAACATAAATTAATGTTAAACCTAAAGAAAAAATTTTATTAGTTAATCTTTTTCTTTTATTTAACAGAGGCCTAGCTGGTGTATCAGCAGGAGCCCATAATAATAATGCTAAAAAACCACTCACATAACATATATATATAATTTCCATTGGCCAAGTAAAGTATTTAATAATCAAAGATCCTATAACATAAGTTAATAAAGTTACTATCCAACAATATAAATTTTTCGTCGCATGAATTCCAAAAGCAAATCCCCGTAGAACAGAATATAATAAAAGCATTGTTAATGTTATAGAAAAAGTCTTTAAAAAAAATGCCAAAATTAATACAACACATGTTTTAGTTACTAAAGAATAAAGAGATTCTAAAGTATAGCGAAAAATATTCACTTGTTTATCATTGCAAGCATTATGCTTAATAAGGTAGTTTAATGAACTATTAACGAAAGCATTTTTCATAACATCACCCAACAACCAAGATAATATCATTTTTTGCCTTAAAATATAATAAATTTTAGCCAATCAAAAAGTTTTTGGCTCAAAATTGTCAAAGAATATTTATTTTCTTAAAAGCTATAAAATTTGAACTAAAAATCAAATAATTTAGACTAAAAACCTTTCCTGCAAACTTTGTCGAACGTATTTTATTGTTTGTAGCTTTAAAAGGTGGTATCGTAAAGTTATGAATAAGAAGGAGAGGTGTAGTTATGCGTGGTAAAGTAAAGTGGTTTAATAATGAAAAAGGCTATGGCTTTATTGAATGTAATGATCTTGAAGACATCTTTGTTCATTATTCTGCGATTTTCAAAGAAGGATATAAAACCTTAAAAGAAGGCGACATCGTAGATTTTAAACTTATTGAAACTTCAAAAGGACTTCAAGCAATTGATGTTGTATCCGCTAATGAATTAACTACTGTATAGTAGTTTTTTTTTAGCAAAAATTATTGCAAAAAACCTAATTTAGTATGTTATAATTATTCTAGGAAGGTGAATTATGGAGATTATTATTAGAGGAGAAAAAATGGAAATTACAAGTTCCATAAAAGATTATGTCAACGAAAAACTAGATAAACTGAACAAATATTTTGAAAATGCTTCTGAAATAAAAGCTTATGTAAATGTTAAAGTAGAAAACTTATCTCAAATTATTGAAGTAACTATTCCAACAAGTAAATTTACATTACGTGCTGAAGACAGTCATAAAGACTTATATTCTGCAATTGATTTAGTTATTGATAAGCTAGAAGGACAAATTAGAAAAAATAAAACTAGAATAAAAAATAAATACAAAAACAATAATATGGAGTTAAATTTAGACTTTGAAATTGCAACTGAAGAGGATAATAAAAAAATTGTTAAAAGAAAATCTATGGAAATGAAACCAATGGATGAAGAGGAAGCAATATTACAAAGCGAATTATTAGATCATGATTTCTTTGTTTTTAAAAACATTAATGAAGATTGTATTTCTGTTTTGTATAAAAGAAAAGACAATCATTATGGAATAATAAATGTGAAGTAGGAGTCTAATAAACTTCTTTTTCTTTTTAAATAAAAGCCAATTTATAAGATTATAATTTCTTTAAGTTTATCAAGAACTATGATATAATACTTTGCATGAGAGGAGAAAAACAAGATGGGATTTTTTAGAAAATTAATAGACTCAGAATATAAAGAATTAAAAAGATTTGAAAGTATAGCAGATAAAATTATTGCCCTAGATGAAGAAATGCAAAAGTTATCTGATAAAGAATTAAAAAATAAAACTGAAGAATTTAAAAAAGAATTAGAAAATGGTTGTGACATAAATGATTTAGTTGTAGAAGCCTTTGCAGTTGCTCGTGAAGCAGCTTATAGAGGAATTGGAGAAAAACCTTTTTATGTCCAAATTTTAGGAGGATTAGCAATCCATTATGGAAATATTGCTGAACTTAAAACTGGTGAAGGAAAAACTTTAGTTACAGTCTTACCTGCTTATTTAAATGCTTTAACTAAAAAAGGCGTTCATGTAGTTACAACAAATGAATACTTATCATTAAGAAATGCTGAATGGATGAGACCTATCTATGATTTATTAGGAGTTACTGTTGGAGTTAATTTAAGAGATTTAACACCTAAAGAAAAGCAAGAAGTTTATAATTGTGATATAACATACTCAACAAATAATGAAATAGGATTTGACTATCTAAGAGATAATATGGTTGTAAATAAAGAAGATAGAGTTCAAAGAGGACTAAATGTATGTATAATCGATGAAGTTGACTCTATTCTAATAGATGAAGCTAGAACTCCACTTATTATTTCAGGAGGCCAAGCTAATACAGGAAATCTTTATGTTGAAGCTGATAAATCAGTAAAAAATTTAATAAATGAAGAGGATTACACAATTGATGAAAAAGTTAAAAATGTTTCATTAACAGAAGTTGGTAGCAAAAAAATAGAAAAATATTTTAAAGTTAGTAATCTTTATGACATTAATAATACTGGATTAGTTCATCATGTTAATCAAGCTCTAAAAGCTAATTATGGATTCAAAAAAGATATTGACTATGTCGTAAGTGATGATCAAGTTATCATAGTTGATCAATTTACTGGACGTTTAATGCAAGGGCGTCAATTTAGCGATGGACTTCATCAAGCAATAGAAGCAAAAGAACGTGTTACAATTAACGTAGAAACTAAAACTATGGCAACAATTACATTTCAAAATTTATTTAGAATGTATAAAAAATTATCAGGAATGACTGGTACTGCCAAAACTGAAGAAGAGGAATTTAGAAATATTTATAATATGTATGTAATATGTATTCCTACAAATAAACCAATTGCACGTGTTGATTTACCAGATTTAGTTTATGCTAATATGGAAGGTAAATATAAGGCAATAGTTAATACTATTAAAGAAATTCATAAAACTGGGCAACCAATTTTAGTTGGAACAATAAGTGTCGAAGCAAATGAGCATTTAAGTAAATTACTGACAAAAGCTGGTTTAAAACATGAAGTATTAAATGCCAAAAATCATGAAAGAGAAGCTGATATAATCGCTAAAGCAGGAACTAAAAATGCTATTACTATTGCAACCAATATGGCAGGACGTGGAACAGATATTAAACTTACTGATGAGACCTTAGAATTAGGTGGATTATATGTAATTGGTACTGAACGTCATGAATCTCGTCGTATAGACAACCAACTTCGTGGTCGTAGTGGTCGTCAAGGAGATATTGGAACAAGTCAATTCTTTGTTTCATTTGATGATGATTTAATGCGTATGTTTGGAACAGATAGAATTAAACAAATAGTCCAAAGTTTAGGAATGACTGAAGATCAGTCGATACGTTCTAAAGCTATAACAAGAAGTATAGAAACAGCTCAAAAGAAAGTTGAAGGAAACAACTTTGATATGCGTAAAAGTTTACTTGATTATGATAATGTTGTAAATGAGCAAAGAACAATTATTTATGAAAAAAGAAACGAAGTTCTAGATAACGAAAACATTCATGAAAGCGTTTTAGAAATATTTAAAAATACTATAAGCAATTTAGTAGAAAATCATATTGAACCAGAAGGATATTTAACTGATGATGATAAAAGCGAAATAATTGAATTTATTAATACTAATTATTCAAAAAATAAACCAGTTAATATAGAAGAACTACAAGATAAAAAAGAAGAAGAAATAAAACAAATTCTTACAGATAAAATAATTAAAGATTATGAAGCCAAAATAAATGTTGCTCCAAATTTTCATGAATTTGAAAGAGCAATTTCGTTAAGAATAATTGATTCTTTGTGGGTTGATCACATAAGTGCTATGGAACATTTAAAAGAAGGAATAATGTTACGAGGATATGGCCAAGTTAATCCGTTGCAAGCTTATACAATAGAAGGATTTGATTTATTCGAAAATTTATTAGATAAAATAGATGAAAATATTGCAAGCTTTTTACTTAAAGCTAATATTGAACAAAATATTGAACGAAAACAAACTATTGTTGGTGTAGCAAATGATGGCAAGGAAAAAGTTAAGCAAGCTCCAAAAAAGTCTGAAAAAAAAGTAGGAAGAAATGACTTATGTCCATGTGGTTCAGGAAAGAAATATAAACAATGTTGTGGCAAATAGTTTTAAAATCCTTTATTTATAAGGGATTTTAACTATATTAAGAAACAAAAAATCTAAAAAAATTCTTTAATTTTAAGAAAATGTTTGCAGATTGTTTGCAAAAATGAATTTGTTTGCAAAAGAGGCTTAAATTCTATACAATATAGATGCCTATGCAAACAAATTTTTTATAGTAATATAATTAAGAAAGTAGGTATAGAAATTATCAAGCAACAAGAATATATAGAATATGCAAATAAAACTTTTAAAGGAAAAGCATTAGAATTAGTTTTAAAAAATATTGAACTTTTCTATGATGATACAGTTATTGAACCTTATAAAAAATATAATATTGGTGATGAAGTTAAATTATCAAAGGGAACATTTATCCATGGCATACCAGGTATGTTAGATAATTTTGATTTGATAATAGAAAATGGTTTTTTAGCAATAGATTTTACTGGAAAGAGTGAAGGAAAGAATAAAATTAAAAATAGCATTGGTATGTGGAACATTAAAAATGATATATTGTTGAAAGAATATATTAATTCTTATAGCGGGATAACTATTACATATACTATTGGAAGAGGACCAGAATCTAAAAGGATTTCTGAATTAGTACCATTTCATAAATTTGATGAGTTTACAGAAAAAATAAATAATGATGATGAAATATGGACATATTGGGGAGAAAAGACAAAAGAAGTTACTTTTTTACCTAGTTTAGTATCTAGCAAAAGGCAAATAGCTTTCATTTTAAATATGGAAAGTGATTATGCAAAAGAATTAACTAAGGCAGATGTATGGAATACAGAATTAGATGAAGAAACTTTAAGAGAATTTTTGGACTACAGATATTTTCCTGAATTTGTTAATTTAAGATTTGAAAAAGATGCTACAACTACAGATAGAGAGTCAGCAATTATGTTTGGACTTCCAATAAAACTAATAGAAGGAATATTTGTTGGAAGAAAAATAGAGAACGATAAAGTTTCATTAGATTATATAAAATCAAAGTTACCACATTGTTATATATGTAATTTAGATGGAAAAATTATAGCTGAATAATTAGTAAAAATAATTGTGTAAAATCTTAGAACTTGGTATAATTGTTGCAGAAGGTTATGACCTACAAGTACGGTTATTTATTTCAACATTAAATTCTAATAATTTTACAGAACCACAACATAAAATTGTTGATATTGTTGAAAAAGAGATTGAACAAAAGATACCAGAAGAAACGAAACAAATTATTTATAGTAAAAGTAGGATTTTAATTCTACTTTCTTATATTATAAAATTATAATGATCAAAAGAATGAGAGATGATAAAATGATCAGTATAAGAAAAAGAGGAAGAGTTTTATCAGTATTGCTTTGAAGTGGGCAAGGTAAATGGTAAAAAAAAGCAAATAACTAAAAGTGGATTTAAAACTAAAAATAAGGCATATGTAGCAGGCCAAAAAGCATATGATGAATTCATTAATGGTGTTACTAATGAATGTAATATGCTATATGGAGATATGATGGTATTTGGGTACAACTAAAACACCAAGTAGTCAAAGAAAATGTAGTTAATTAGCAAAAATGTCATAAAAATAAACCACATTATATCTGGTAAAAA
>CAOKUH010000040.1 GCA_948472605.1 uncultured Mycoplasmatota bacterium | reverse complement strand
GCTCATCTTCTATTGGATAAGCATTACTTAAACTGATTGGATTTTTATCTGTAAACTCTATCTTAAAACAATCTGTATTTAACTTATTTATTCCTTCTTGGGCTATATTTATATTCCATAACGCAAAACTGGTTCCTATTAATATAACTACTAATGCTATTACTCCTATACCTAAATATACTTTCTTCTTAATTTCCATTTTTTTACTCCATTCTATGTTATTTATAAGTATGTTACTTATAATCATATTTTTACCAATGACAAAACTAATATGGATGACCATACTTTACTTTTAATATTATTTCCTTTATTTATAGTATCATGCATATAAAATAATTTCAATGAAATCAAAATAAAAAAAGTTTCAAAACTAAATTAATAACTTGAAACTTTTTAATCTTTCAATATATATTAAACTCGGCTTTCTAATATTATTGTTACGGGGCCATCATTAGTTATATTAACTTGCATATCTGCTCCAAAAACACCAGTTTTTACTATTACATATTTACTTAATTCTTCATTAAATTTATCATATAATTTAATTGCCTCTTCACCTTTCATCGCTTTTATGTAAGATGGACGATTTCCTTTTTTGGTGTCAGCATAAATTGTAAATTGACTAACAGATAAAATACTACCTACTGTATCTAAAATACTTTTATTCATAATTCCGTTTTCATCATTAAAAATTCGTAAGTTTACAATTTTTTTTACCATATAATTAATATCTTCTAAATTATCATCGGTTGTAAAACCAACAAGTAAAACTAACCCTTTATCAATACTAGATACTAAAGTATTTTCTATGCTTACACTACTTTGTTTACTTCTTTGGACTATGACTTTCATTATTTCTTACCTACATTTTTAACAAAGGCAAATGAGTATAAACTATTCATAAAATCATTTAATTCTGTTACATTTTTAACTTTTAAAGTTAAATTGTAAATTGTATAATCTTCTTTCGTATTAGTAGCTAAAGATATAACATTAACATTTTTAACTGAAGCTTTATTTATAATATCACTTACATAATTTTTATCATTTAAGGTTTCAATAAAGATATCTGTAAAATATTCATTTTCGTTATTTTCACTCCATGTAACTTCTATTAATCTTTCTTCTTTGTTATTTATATTAGGACAATCTACACGATGAATAGTAATTCCTTCACCCTTAGTAATATATCCAATTATATTATCCCCTTTAACTGGCTTACAACATTTACCTAAAGTCACTAAAATATCATTATGTTCTCCAACAACAATATCGTTTTTATTATTGTTTTTAGGGACTATTCTATTTTTATTAGTAACTTTTTCGATTAAAGCATCGGTTATTGTATGTTTTTCTTCTGTTGTTAATTTAATTATGTAACTTGCTGTATAACGAAATGAACCAATTGCTAAATATATTTCATCTATATCATTCATTTTTAAGTCATTAAGAATTTTAGCTAATTTTACTTCATTAAATACTTCATTAAAAGTTAAATGTTGTTTACGTAATTCTCTTTCTAAAATGTTTTTACCACTTTCGATGTATTCTGCTCTATCTTGTTTACTAAAGTAAGCTTTTATTTTAGTTTTAGCTCCACTAGTTTTAACAAAGTCTAACCATTCTTTACTAGGATTTGAATTTTTATTAGTATTTATTTTAATTACATCATTATCATGTAATTCATAAGATAAAGGAACAATTTCATCATTAACAATGGCTCCAATGGTTGTATCTCCTACCCTAGAATGAATTCGATAAGCAAAATCTATTGGTGTTGATCCAACAGGTAGTTCTACAACATCTCCTTTAGGGGTAAATACATAAATTAGTTCTCCTAAAATATCAGCATTTACTTGATTTGCAAATTCTAAATCATTGGGAGTTTCTTTATAAGTTTCTATAATATTACGAAATATTTGTAGTTTTTGTTCCATCATACTTTGAATTTTTTGGGTTCCTTTTTCTTTATATGACCAATGAGATGCTATACCTTTTTCAGCTATTTCATCCATTTCATGAGTTCTTATTTGAATTTCAAAAATATGGCCATCTATTCCAAACACTCCTGTATGAAGAGACTGATACATGTTTTCTTTAGGCATAGCTATATAATCTTTAAATCTTTTAGGTAAAGGATGGAATTTAGAATGAATAAGACCAATAGCTAAATAACAATCACTTTCTTTTTCAAGGATTAAACGTAGAGCAAGAATATCATAAATGTCACTCCATTTTTTTCCTTTTGATAGTTTTTTATAAATACTATAAACACTTTTAACCCGACTTTTAATTTGAAATTTAATATCATGTTCAATTAAAATTTCTGATAAACTATCCTGCATTTCTTCTAAAACTTCTTCTAATCCTTCAATAGAATCATCTAGTTGTTTTAAAATATCATCATATACTTCTGGTTTTAAATAGCGCAGGCATAAATCTTCAAGCTCACTTTTAATGGAATAAATACCAAGACGATGAGCAATAGGTATTAAAACATTTACTGTTTCATTGGCTTTTCTTTTTTGCTTTTCTGGATTAACTGCCCAGATAGTTCGCATATTGTGGAGTCTATCAGCAAGTTTAATAAACAAAACTCTAACATCTTCGGCAAGTCCTACTAAAACTTTTCTTAAATAAATAGCAGAAGATTCTTTATCATCTGGTAATTCTAATTTATTAATTGTACTAACTGTTTTAACAATGCTAGCTATTTCATTTCCAAATTTTTCTTGTAATTCCTCTTCTAGGGTATCACCATTATTAATTACCTCATGAAGTAATGCAGCCATAATCGTCGTTTTATCAACATTTAAATCACTAAGTATTAAAGCGACATTTAAAGGATGCATAATATAATCTTCATTAGTTAATCTTTTCTTCCCTTGATGTTTTTGATAAGCAAAATCATAGGCTTTTTTTATCTCATCTATTTCATCCCTTGAAAAATTATTCTTTAATTTTTCTAATAATTCATTAAAATAATCTAAGTTAGTTTTCATAATATCGTATCACTTTCCAATTTAGTTTCATTTTCTTGATTTTCTTTTTCTTCAATAATTTCATCTTTTAAACGATTAGTAGAATTTAAATAATTTATAACTTCTTTTTCTTCAACAAATAATATATCATTTACAATATCAAAAAGTGTTAAATCGGTTTCTTTATACCATCTGGTATTTTTTAAACAATTCCAAATATCTCTTTCTTCTACTCCTGTTAAATTTAAAGATTTTAATTCCTTCACTTTAGATTTTAAGGCTGGTAAAACATGCCTGTAAAGTTCTCCTAAAGTATTAAAGTTTTCTTTTACCATATTTTACCTCCCTAATCATATATATTTATTATAAAGCAATATTTATATTTTTTAAAGGAGGAAGTTTGTGAAAAATAAATTTTTAACATCAACCTTAGTTTTAATTATTGGAGGTTTTATCACTAGATTTTTAGGATTTATTATAAAAATTATATATACAAGAATTATTTTAGAAGAAGGAGTTAGTTTGCATTCTTTAATACTTCCCACATACTCACTTTTAATAACTATTGCTACTCTTGCTATGCCCCTTGCTATTTCTAAATTAGTGGCAGAAGAAAAAACTAGAAGTGTTAAAATAATTTGTTCTTCAGTTATCATTATTATAATAGTTAATGTTTTTTTAATGACTATTATGTTTTTTTCTAGTAAGTTTATTGCTTATAATCTTTTAAAAAATAAAAGTACTTATATCCTATTGCTTTCTTGTACAATCACTTTACCATTTGTTAGTTTATCAAGTATTGTAAAGGGTTATTTTTTTGGTAAACAAAGAATGGTTCCCTATGCTATTTCTAATTCAATTGAACAAGTAGTTAGATTAATACTGATAGTTTTATTTCTTCCTTATTTTGTTAAAATTAGTGTACTTGCAGGAGTTGTTGCTTTAATATTATTAAATATTATCTCGGAAATATCATCAGTTATTGTTTTTATGTTCTTTTTGCCGAAAAATGCTCTTATTACTAAGAAAGATTTAAAACCTAATATAGCTACTATTAAAGATGTTTTAAATGTAAGTTTACCAACTGTTTCTTCAAGATTTATTGGTAATATTGGTTTCTTTTTTGAACCAATAATTTTGACTAATATTTTATTATTTGTTGGTTATTCTAATGAGTTTATTTTAATGGAATATGGTGCATATAATGCTTATTCTATAGCATTACTTACTATGCCTTCTTTTTTCGTGGCAGCTATTTCTAATGCTTTAATGCCTGAAATTAGTAAATTTTATCAAAAAAGAAATATTAAAATGTTAAAGAAAAGATTTAAAGAGGCTTTACTTATTTCAACTCTAATAGGTTTAGTTTTTAGCATATTTATTGGTATTTTTAGAGAGCAATTATTATGGATTTTATATCATACTAAAAGCGGTAACGATTATATAAAAATTCTAGCTCCATTCTTTATTCTTTTTTACTTAGAAAGTCCAATTATTAGTACATTACAAGGATTAGGACTCGCTAAGTATACTATGAAAATTACATTAATAGGAGTCATTATTAAAACTTTAGTTTTAATAATATTTTCTTTTCTTAAAATAGGTATTTATGGTTTAATTATCTCAGAAATAGTTAATATAATTTTTGTTGTAGGAACAAATATGTATAAAATAAAAAAAGTAATAGCTAGTTTGAACTAATTATTACTTCATTATAATTATCGAAGAGATGAATTACTATAAATACACAATTATCATAATAATATTTAGTTATATTGTTATTAGAATACATCAAGCTAGAGTTTTCAAAGAATTCTTCTATATTTAAATATTCTTTTTTTAAAAACTCTTCTAAATTCAATAACACGTTTTGATAAGAAATGCTTATATTTTTAATTCCATAACCATAAAAATGATAATTTTGATAAGAAAACAATTTATATTTTTTCGTTTCATCTTTTTTATTTAAAACTAATGAATATTCACTGTTATTATCAAAGCTTTTATAAGTATCATTTATTTTAATAAAACGTAGATGATTTAAAAGAAGTAAAAAGACAAACAATATAGTTATAAATAAACCTATGACTAAAAAACTTACTCCTTTTTTAACTTGCCTTATTTTTTTTAATAAACTATACATTTTAATCACCCTTTATTTTTTTATTATATCATTATCCTTTTTTCTTGTCCAAATAATATATCCTAGATGGAGTATAATGTTTACAGATAATAAAATATAACTTATTTTCATTAATTTTGTACCAGTATATTTTAATTCATAGGTTCCTGATTCATTTATATTAGCTTCTAAAAAACCATATTCACTTTCTTTTAATTCTATTTTTTTAGTATCATTTTGTAATTCATAACCAATGTAATAAATTCTTGGTAATTCTATTTTAACTTGATCATCTAATTCTATCTCAAAAATTAGATTTTTTAATTCATCTTTTAAAATATTAATCTTAGTATTTCCTCCTGTGACTAAAATATCATTTCCTCTTTCTTTTAAATATTCTTTATTTTGATGAGTTTTAAAGGGTAAATATTCTTTTTCGTTACCCATTCCATAAACAGGGCTAATACTATCTAAATCAGGTTTTTTATTTAAATGATAAGTGTTATAAAATAACTCTCCTAAGGAAAAAATAACCAAGAATAAACATAACTTAGAAAATATTTTTTTATCTTTAAATTTATCTAAAAATAACATTACTAAAATTATTCCAGAAAAACTGACAAGTAAGGCAAGACGCCAAGGAAATTGAAGGGTCTGTAAAATACCAGGTGTATATTTCCAAGGAAATATTCTAGTTGTCATTATAATGCTCAAAAAGAAAAATAATATAAAAAATAGTTTAGTTTTATTTTGCCATAATTTATTTTTAAAAAATATAACAAGGCTTCCTATAATCATAATAGTACTACTTAATTGAAGGTGATAACGAATATAATCATAATTATGTTTTAACATAAAGCCTAAATAATCTTTAAATACTAATGTACTATATTGTAAATCACCCTTAGCAGTTAGATAAAATGGCACAAATATAGCATAATCTGTACTTAATTTTATTTCTAATAAAGGTAGCCAAAAAGGAGCTGTAAATAAAAGTATTGATATAGAAGATATTATTAAATAAATAATACTTTTTTTCTTGAAGATTTCTTTAAAATATATAGGAAAAAAAGTTAGTAATAATATTAAAGTTAAATAGATTGATAAAGAAAGATGAGAATATAGTGCAATAACGTACCCTAAAGTAAAATAAATATAAAACTTCTTATAGTTTTCATCTTTAAGTTCTAATAAGCCTAAAATTATAAGAGGTAAAGCTATAAAAATAAACATTTCTGAAAAAGCATCTCTTATATAGATTTCTGCTAAATGATAGGGAGCACTCATGTAAAATAAACTTCCTAGTAAGGAAATTCTTTCATTTTTAAATACTTTTTTAGCACATAAAAAGAAAGTAATTCCTGATAATAAAATAGTTAGCCAATCAATTATTCGCATGCTAAGTAATATACTATTAATATTGAATATTTGAAGAAATTTAAAAACATATGCTGCAGATAAATGAGGTAATGGCGGATAAAAAAAACGAGTACCATATCCGAATGTTCCTGCTATTATTGTAAGTGGTTCATTTACAAACCAATTATTAAAAGATAAAGACTCTAAAATACTTTTAATATTTATATAATGAAATTCAAAGTCATGTCCAACATAACGATAATTAAACATCATAGGGATCATCACAATAATACTAAATAGTAAAATAATGATTATATTTTTTCTTTTTAAGATATTTTTCATTTAAAAACCACTTCTTTCAATTAATTTTACTACATCGTTATTTTTTTTAAATAATATCATTAATTATTTTATTGTTCAAGTTAATATACAAATTAAAAAAAGGCTTAGTTTTCGCCTTCTTCTAACATTGTTGTAATAAATATTCCATATCCTGTTTTAACGTTATCAACTATTACGTGGGTTACTGCTCCTATTATTTTGTTATTTTGAATAATAGGACTCCCACTCATTCCTTGAACTACTCCCCCTGTTTTGTTAAGCAATTCTTGATCAGTTATTTCAAATGCAATATTCTTTATTTTGTTGTATTCGTTAATTTTGGTAATATTTATTTCATATTCTTTAATTTCATTACCATTTAATACAGTTAGTATTTTAGCATTACCTACTTTTACTTCATCTTTTGTTGCTACTTCATACGTTTTATCTGTTGGTAATTCTTTAGTATAGGTTCCAAATAAACCATACTGGGTATTTTTTTTGATGTTACCATATACATCTTTCATATTGAAATTTGCTTTTTTTTCACCTGGTTCACCATCATTACTTTTATTAATTCCAGTTATAGTACTATTAAAAATAGTTCCTGTTTTAACTTCAATTCTTTTATTAGAGTTTGCCTCAATTATTTCATGGCCAAGAGCTCCAAATATTTTACTTTCTGGGTCAATATATGTAAGTGTTCCTATTCCAGTTATACTATCTTTTACATATAAACCTGTTTTAAAAACCTTATTATCTTCAACTAAAGTTAAAGTACTAGTCATTTCTTCACCATTACGAATAAATGTTAGTTTAACTTCACTATTTTGCATATTTGTTTCAATATTGTTAGTCAACTCATTTATCGTATTAACTTCTTTATCTCCTACTTTAGTGATATAATCTCCTACTTGAATGGCAGGATTAGATTTTACGATATTTCCATTTACTTTGTAAAATCCTACAACCAATATCCCATTACTTTCGATATTTATTCCAATATTTTGACCCCCAACAATAATTTGGTTAGAGTACGCTAATACTATATTAGGAAATAGCATTAACAATGTAACCAAAATTATTTTTATTTTTTTCATAAATCACCACACCTTACAATACTAGTATGAGTTATATAAATTTCTATATAAAAACAATATTTGGTAAATGCCAAATATTGCTAGTATTTTTATGTATCAATTCCTATTTCTTTTTCTCTTAAGTCTTCCTAATATCATTTCATTTTGTTCAGTTGCCGCTTCTTTTTCAGATATTATATTAGGTTCATTTATTGACATTAAATATTTTCTTTGGGCTTCTAATTCTTCACGATAAGAGACAAATTGCACTTCTGTAGACATATTTTCTATATTATTTTTTTCTTTAATTTCCAACATATCCTGTAATTTATCCCTATTTTTATCTAAAAGTTGTTCTAAAAGAGGGATTTCTAAATCTAAATTATGAGATAAATTCAAGAAGTCTTCTTTATCTTTAACCAATTTTTTAATAAGAGAAGGCCTAAAATCAGATGCTATACAACCACTCACATAATTTATAACAATAGCTAAATCAATAATACATCCTAATTTTAGGTCCCCAATAAGTGTTTGACTACTAATAAAAGCTAATTTTGTTCCAGCAAGCAATTTTAAAAAACAACAAAAAAATACAGGAAAAACTAATATAATACTACAAAAACATCTTTTGAATAATTTCCATTTCTTTTTTTTCTTTTCAATTTTCAAACAAATATCATTTAATTTTACGTCATATGTTTCCTTGTATATTTTTTTTAACTCTAAATCACTTTTCTGTTCTGCTATAACATCTTCAAGTATTAAAATATCACGAATATTATCTTGATATTCTCTAATTTCCATTAAACCATTTTCATCAGAAACAATTATACTTTCTTCATCTTTATTTAGTTTGAAATTTATATTCATATCTATCACCTAACGGCATTTATTATACATCAGCTTACAAACAAAAGTAAAGGCTATAAAATAAAAAAACCTCTAGCAATTGTAGAAGTTTTCAAGAACTTTCTAATTAATATTGTTTTCCAAAATAAATCTTATGTTTTCCAAGTTTGCCACAACAAACACAATTACCATCGGTTTGTTCGTCTTCTATTATACAACGTGATTTTAAACCTGTTTCATCTTTTATTTTGTCTTCGCAAGCTACATTCCCACACCAATTTACTTTAATAAAACCTGGTTTACTTTGAGCTATATCCTTAAATTCTGCATAATCACTTGCCGTATAAATCATACTATTTCGTCTTGTTAAAGCTTTATTATATAAATTATTTTGAATATCTTCGAGTAATTCTTTTATGGTATTTACTATATTATCAAACGTTACATCTATTTTTTCTAAAGTATCTCGACGAACTAAAGTAACTAATTCGTTTTTAAAATCTCTATTTCCTAGTTCTAAACGAATAGGATAACCTTTTACTTCCGCATCGGCAAATTTATAACCTGGTGTTTTATCTGAATTATTTATATTACATGTAATATTTTCATGCTCTAATAAATCTTTTATTTCATTTATTTTATTTATTACATTTTCATTATTACCAATTGGAATTAAATTTACTTTAATAGGAGCAATTTTTGGAGGTAAAACTAAACCATGATCATCACTATGGGTCATGATAATTGCCCCAATCATTCTAGTTGAAACACCCCAACTTGTTTGATATGGATTTTCAAGCTTATTTTCTTTATTTAGAAATTCTATATTAAAGGCTTTAGCAAATCCTTGACCAAAATAGTGACTTGTTCCATTTTGAAGAGCTACTCCATCATACATCATTGCTTCAATTGTATAAGTAACATCGGCTCCCGCAAACTTTTCTTTATCAGTTTTTTTACCAACAATAACTGGTAAAGCCAAATAATCTCTTTGAAAATTTTCATAAATTTTTAACATTTTAATTGTTTCATCTAATGCTTCTTTTTCTGTTGCATGCATAGTATGCCCTTCTTGCCATAATATTTCTCTACTTCGCAAAAAAGGACGTGTGGTTTTTTCCCATCTAACTATTGTACACCACTGATTATATATAAGTGGCAAATCACGATAAGATTTTACTATTTTTTTGAAATGGTCACAGAATAATACTTCACTAGTCGGTCTTATACATAAACGTTCTTCTAATTCTTCACTACCACCATGAGTGACCCAAGCTACTTCTGGAGCAAATCCTTTAACATGGTCTTTTTCTACATTAAGAAGTGACTCAGGTATAAACATTGGCATTTGGACATTTAATGTCCCAACATTTTTAAATTCTTTATCCAAAATATTTACGATATTTTCCCAAATAGCATAACCATAAGGTCTTATAATCATACTACCCTTTATACTTGAATAATCTACCAAATCAGATGCTTTTACGATATCTGTATACCAATCTGCAAAATTTATATCACGAGAAGTAATATCTTTAACTAACTCTTTCATAGTATCACCTATTCTTCATTATCATCAATTGAAAAATCAGCCAAAGTTCCATTTTCTTCTAATATTTTATTAACCTTTTTTGTAGCTTCATTTAATTTTTCACTACATGATTTAACAAGGTTCATTGCTTCTGTATATTTTTCAATTGCACATTCTAATTCTATATTTCCACTTTCAAGTTCATGCACAATACTTTCTAATTTTTCTAAAGATTTTTCAAAACTTAAATTTTCCATCTATTTTTTCTCCTTTACAACGGCACTTAACTCGCCTTTACTTAATTTTATTTTTATTAAATCATTAACTTTTACATCTTTACTATCTTTAATTATTTTATTTTCTACTGCTACTAAACTATAGCCTTTTTCTAAAATATTTAAAGGGTTAACTAATTTTAAAGTATTAATTATCATTTGTTGTTCGTGACTTTTTTTATCTAAATAATTCTTAATAATACTTGTTAATTTTTGATGTGAATTTTCTAAATCTTTTTTGACAACATTAAATGTTGCTAATGGATTTTTTAAAACATAATTAGATTTTATTATGTCTAAGCGATTTTTATTGTCGCTAATTTTTTTATTAATGTTTTTGTTTAATTGTTCAATTAGATTATCAAGTTTTTGTTCTTTAATTTCATATAAAACAATTGGATTTTTTAAGACAAAGCTTTCTTTTATAGCTTTAACTTTGTCTACTTTTACTTTTAATTTATTTTTTATTATAGCATTTAATCTATTTTTCTTTTCGTTTAAAATATTTTCAATATCATATTTAGTTGGAACGGCCATTTCTGCTGCTCCTGTAGGTGTTGGTGCTCTTAGATCAGCTACAAAATCAGCAATTGTAAAATCTACTTCATGACCAACAGCACTTATTATTGGTATTTTAGATTCGAATATAGCTCTAGCTACTATTTCTTCATTAAAAGCCCATAAATCTTCAATAGATCCTCCCCCTCGACCACATATAATAACGTCTAAATCAAATTCATTTGCTTTTCTTATTTGTTTAACTATTTCAGGAGCTGCAGATGAGCCTTGAACAAGAGAAGGAAAAAGAATTGTTTCACAAATTGGGTATCTTCTTCTAATAGTACTTAATATATCTCTTATAGCTGCTCCAGTCGAAGCCGTAATAATTCCAATTTTTTTAGGATATTTGGGTATTGGCTTTTTAAATTTAGTATCAAATAAACCTTCGCTTGATAATTTTTTCTTTAACTTTTCATACTCAATATAAAGATTTCCTAAACCATCCATCTCCATAGTATCAACATATATTTGATATGTACCTTGAGCAGGATAACAAGAAATTCTTCCACTTACTAAAACATTCATACCATCTTCTGGTTTAAAGTTTAAACGAAGAGCATTATTATAAAACATTACAGCACTTATTCTTGAGGTTTCATCTTTTAAAGTAAAATATAGATGGCCTCTTGTATGGTTCTTAAAATTAGATATTTCTCCTTTTAAATATATTTTTCGAAGAAAAGTATTTTCATCAAACATTACTTTTATATATTCATTTAAATCACTTATTTTTAAGTATTTTTCTTCGGTTTCTATCATGGAGTCACCTACTTTCTTATTCTCTTATAATTTTATCTAAAACGGCATTTATTATTTTGCGGACAGCATCATCACTATATTTTTTAGATAATTCTATGGCTTCGTTTATCACAACAACTTCTGGAGTATCTGTATATTTAAGTTCATATAAAGCTATTCTTAAAACTTGAGCCCCTGTTTTATCAAGTCGATCTATTGTCCAATCTTTAATATATTTATTAGCAATATCGTCTAACTCTTCTTTATGATTTACTACTCCATATACTATCTCTTTAACATATTCATTTTCTATTTCCATATTTTCTTTTATTATTTCATCTATAAAGATTTCTAATTTATTACTTTGCATTAGATAGTATTGATATAGTATAATCATGCATTTTTCTCTTAATTCGCTTCTTTTATAAGCCATAAAAACCACCACTTAAATTATAGCACAAGACATAAAAAAAACCTAGGTTAAAATAAATACTTAGGTTATTTTATTCTTTTACTTTAAGTATAAATGGGTCAGAGCTTGATCCTGTTCCACTTGATAAGGTTATATTGGAATTTAAGTGTATAACAGGTCTAACTGTATTACTAACTGCAGATACGATATAGCCACTATTTATTGCTCCACTACTATACATATAAAAGACTACACGATCATCAATTGTATTAGGTGTTAGTGTCCATTGATAACTTCCATTATATAGCCAATCATTAGTATAACAATTATTAGAACTATAACTTCCTAAATCTGCTTTTAAGCAAGTAATCCTTACATTTCCACCGACTGCAAAACCATAATCACTTGGATACATTAATCCTATTTTTCCTGTCCATTTTATTGGTCTACCACTATTAACTCTTGTTCCTCTCTCATCTGTATAGAAAGTACTTGTTAAGGTAAATTGACTATTTCTTCCTCCTAAACTCCATATTACATTACTTATCATACATTTGGCGTCTTCATTTAAATTACTATAATATGTTCCATTTAATACTTCGGTGTTTAGTGTACTTTTTGTCCAATCACTACTTCGGTTACTACTACTTCCACTCCAATAGTAATTACCAATACTTTCATTTCTGATTAACTTAATATGACTTCCAATATTACCATCGCTAT
>CAOKUH010000039.1 GCA_948472605.1 uncultured Mycoplasmatota bacterium | reverse complement strand
TAACATATTTTCTGTTTTTAGAATATGCTAGTTTAGTTTCGCAAGATGTCTATTACCTTTTTTATTATATAAAGTGTGTAATTTGGTAATTGATTTGCTTTGGACTTTTCCTGATACCATTATCAAAGCTGCACTAAATGCTGCCGCTATTGGAGCATAGCTGCCCATTTGCATAGCAAAAGGCATTAATGCTCCACCAAATACTTCACTACAACTTGAAGCAACAAGTTTGATAATTGTTCTATTAAAATCTTTACTATCTTTAGCTCTTTGTTCCTCTAAAGGATTGGCTGGTTCACTTATGCTTGTGATTTTGTACTTTTGACTCATAAAAATACCTCCTTAATATTCATATTATATCATAAAATTATTACTTTTAGTGTTTTTTTGTCATTTTTGTTATAATTTACAAAAATGTATGCTAAAATATCATTAGTGATTGATATTTTGTATATCAAATCGTTAAGAGTGAAAAAGTTGTAGATATCTACACCATCCGCTCCATTGAGAGAATTACTCACACCCTCGTGTGAGTTTTATATTACAAAAATATCCTATATCACTCGTTGATATGGGATTTTTTCATGTTTGAAAGGAGGATTCTCAAATGAAAATAACCATAGAACCTTTAGAATTTCCTTTAAGTGTTAAAGAAAAACTTATGAAGATACCTAAAATATCAAAACTACATATTGAATTTGTAAATGGGAAAAATATTCATTTTGATAAAACTAACCTTTCAATCAATGAGCCACACAAAGTTATTATTAGTAATGCTTCATCTTGTATAATTATTCTTTCCTATCCTAACGATAATAATTTATATTTGAAAGATAGTTTAGAAATTATTACTCTTGAATATATAAAATTTTTGATTTTAAAAATATTGTAAAAAATAATTTTTTTAGAATTTTATTTTCCCCTTTATTTACAAGGGTTTGCGAGCTATTTTAAATTTTTGCTTGCCATTTACTTTCCGGTTAAAATGTGGTATTATGGTAATATACGAAAATTGTAAGTAATCGTATATTTTATGTATTTTTGTAGTTCTTAACACAAGGAAATTCTCTTGTGTTTTTTTGTCGTTCAAAGAAAGGAGAAGAAAAAAAATGAACGGAGAAAAGAAGAACTTTGTTGTAGGGATTTATCCTCGTGTAAGTACAGAGGATCAGTCTAGGTTTGGTTTTAGTTTAGATGAGCAGGAAGAAAGTCTTAAAAGGCTGTGTGAATGGAAAGGATATATGATTTATAAAATCTATCGTGAGGAATGAGTATCTGCTAAAAGTATGAATCGACCTAAGTTTCAAGAGATGATACAAGATATGAAAGATGGGAAGATTAACAAAATACTTGTTTATAAGTTAGATAGATTAACTCGTTCTATTCAAGACTTAGAAACCATTTGTAAATTGTTAGAAGAATACAAATGTGATTTAGAAAGTGAATGTGAAGAGATTAATACCTCTACTCCTACTGGTGTATTCTTTATGAGAATGACTACCATACTTGCTCAATTAGAAATTGAAAGGACTTCAGAAAGAACAAAATTTGGTTTAATGGGTGCAGCCAAGAAAGGACATTTTTCTGGAAAAGCTCCTATTGGTTATCGTAAAATCAATAAGGAACTTGTTATTGATGAAGTAGAAAGTGAAGTTGTAAAAGATATTTTTAAGTCTTATTTAAGTGGTTTATCAGTTTGTACTATTACAAAGCAACTAAATGAAAAAAATGCTTTAAATCGTAATTGGAGAACAACTACTATTGATAGAATGTTATCTAATTATATATATGCAGGTAATTATCAACACCGAAAACGAATACAAAATGAAGAAACTATCCTACTTGAAGATGTATGCCCTGCTATTATTGATAAGCATGATTTTGAGTTAGTACAAAAGCAAAAAGAAAAGAACCTAAAGAACTATACTCGAAAACACACTTATATTTATATGCAAAAAATCGTATGCTCAAAATGTAATAAAATTATGGGTGGTTCTTCTACAACATCCAAGAATAAACCTACTCAAATCTATTACAAATGTAATTGTTGTAATACTAGAATTAATGAGAAGAAAATAGAACAACCTTTAATGTTATTCTTAAATGATATGTTAGATTATTACCTGCTTATTGATAACAACTATAAATCGTTTTTTAACGAAGATTTAACAATAGAAATAAAAAGATATGAGAAGATGTTAAAAGACTTGAATATAAAGCTACAAAGGATTAAAAATGCCTATTTAAATAGTAATATTGAACAAGATGATTTTATAGATGAAGAAAAAAGCATTAAAATGCAAATTGAAGAAACAAAAATCAAACTAAATAACTTGAATAATGCTAATGAAAATCTAAATCATAAAGATGATTTAAGACTTTATAATAACTTATTCCAACTAGAAAAAATGAAATATAAATCTTACTATGTCAGAAAAAATGGACTATGGAATAAACTCACGAAAGAACAAAAAGCAGAACTTATAACTAAGTATATTGATTCTATTGAAATTGAGAAAAAGAAAGATGAAATCATTATTAAGAAAATCAATATCAACAAAAAAGAAATACAAAATATTGGTTACATGTTTAGAAATGATTGTTTTGATATGGCAGTTAATATTAATGACAGAGATGTTATTTTATCTAATGAAAGAACTAAAGAAGATATTACTAAATATATTGAATCGTTAAGTAAATTCTATAAGATAGCTCCTATTACTATTGAAAAAGAAAAATTGGATATTGCTAGATTATCTAATAATTCTCTTTTACAAATTATTCCTAACAAAAAGGAAAATAAATTTGAAAAAGATAAATATACTTTATTACAGATAAGTGCTTAAAATTAAGCTGAAAATATGGTAAAATCATATTGAAATATTCATTCAGAAAGGTGGAAAATATATGAAAATAACAAAATATCCTCAATCATGTTTAATGGTTGAAACAAATAACAAAAAAATTTTAATTGATGCAGGAGGCTTAAAATATCAAGATAAATTTTTAGAAGAATGGAAAAAGGCTGATATAATTCTCATAACACATAAACATGGAGATCATATTAAAAGTGATGTGTTAAAAGATATTAACATTCCTATTTATTCAACACAAGAAGTACAAGATACTTATCCAGAAATAAAATTCAATATTGTGAAAGAAAATGATATTTTAGATTTTGATAGTATAAAAATTGAAGTAGTTAAAGCAATTCATGGATATAATCCTCTATTAAAAAATGGCGGACAAGTCTTTGAAAATGTCGGTTACATTATAGACGATGGATCTCATAGATTATATACAACTAGCGACACTATTTGTTTCAATAATGATTATAAAGCAGATGTTGTCGCTCTTCCGGTTACAGCTCATGGACTTACTATGTCTGCATTTGAGGCATCATTATTTTCTAAAGAGTTAGGTGCAAAATTAGTTTTACCAATTCATATGGATAATGAAAAATATCCTACTGATGTAAACTATATGAAGGAAAATTTTGATAAGTTGGGTATTAACTATAAAGTATTAGAAATAGAAGAATCAATTGAAATTTAAATATATGAGGAAATATTATGGACAAACAATTTGTAGAAGAATGGTTAAATAAATTAAAAAATTACTGGTTTAATAAAGATATTGATAATGCTGTTTCACTATTTAAAAAAACAACATTTTATCAAGAAACACCTTTTATGGAACCTTATACAACTTTAGATGAAATTAATGAGGAATGGCAACATGTTAAAAATGAAAATATCCAAAAAATTGAAATAAAACCTTTAGCAATTGAAGGATATACAGTAATTGCACAGTGGATTTTAAAACAAAATGATATAAATTTTGATGGTATCTATGAAATTAAATTTAACGAAAATATGGAATGTATTTACTTTAAAAGTTGGGAAATGAATGATAAAAAAAAACAATTCCAGAAAGTGTTTTAGAATATGGTTTTGATTTTGATTGGGATGAAAAAGATGTTTGGAAATTAGATTATCCAACACAAGAAATAGTTATTGAAATGTTAGAATGGCATTTTAATATTCCTTTTTGGAATTGGAATAATGAATGGTATGTTTTAAAACCTAATGATGTAATAAATAACCCAGAAAAATATAAATCACAATATGATAGAATTATGGAATCCGATATATCTTATCCCATTGATGTAATGCCTAACAAAGAGAGATTAGTTATATTAGATGGACTTCACAGACTTGTAAAATGCAAATTACTTGGAATGAATAAAGTTAAGGTAAGAATTATTCCAAGAAGTGAAATAAAAAATATTTCAAAATAAATTTATATTTGAGAGCTTCGGCTCTTTTTTTGTTGTCTAAATTTAGAAAGGAGGCAAAATTATTAACTACTTTTTTCAAGTAGTCGTACCTCAAATTCTTGATTATTTTAAGGAAAATAAAGAAGTAATTCCTAACTATCTAATTCTTGAAGTTTTAAGAAAAGATAAGCAATATCAAGAACAAATTGAGAAGATTTTAGAATTATCAAAAGAAGAAAATAATCAGAAAGGAAAATAAAAAATGAGTTATGCAATTTTTAGAGGTGAAGGAATTAAAACATTACAAGAATTATCACAAAAAGGTAGTCATAATGAAAGGACAAAAGAAAAATATAAATCTAATCCTAACATTAGAATTGAAGATAGTAAAAATAACATTGAAATAATAAAATGTAATAAATACGTAGATAAATTTTATGAAATGACAAAAGAGTATCAAAAAGAACATTATGATAGAATGAAAAATATGAGAGCTGATAGAAAAAAGTCATTTCATGATATGGTTAATGATTCTAAAAGTGTTGTTGCTGATGAAATGATATTCACAAGTGATAAAGACTTTTTTAAAAATATGAGTAAAGAAGAATTAATGAACTGGGCTAATGAAACTATGAATTTTGTTTATGAAGATTTAGGTTATACAAAAGAACAAGTCTTACATGCCGTTATTCATATGGATGAAAAGGTACCTCATTTACATTGTGTTGTTGTACCCCTTGTTAAAAAGTATGATAAACGAACAGGTACTATAAAGTACACTATTTCTAAACGATCATATGTCAAAAGTGATCTTCATTTATGTGAATTACAAGATAAATACCATGAGAGATTAACCAAGAAAGGATTTAAATTAGAACGAGGAGAAAAACACACAGGAGTTAAACATTTATCAATGGGACAATTTAAAAATGTTGCTCGATATTATGACAGACAGGCATATAAAAGCAAGAAAAAAATTGAAGAACAATATTGGAAAATAAAAGGTACATTACAAAATTCTAAGAAGAAAGCACTAACTGATAAAGTAATTATTGCTGGAGAAATTTATCATATTCTATTAGATTTTCTAGATATGTATAGTGAAGAAATTCAAAATATGGTAACAAGTAGAACATTCGTTGAAAGTTTAAATGAATTTACTTGTGATTATAGAAAATTAGAAAAACAATTTAAAAATAGTCTTATTGATATTAATTATTTAGAAGATGAGAATGGTAAATTACACGAAGATAAAACTAATTTACTGAATTTTATTAATCATTTGTTGTTAATTTTAAAAGAATTTTTTAGAGAAATTTTATTGTCTAATGATAAAAAGAAGAAAGAAAAAACGATGGATATTTTAAAAGAATGTTATGAAAACGACTTATACAATTCTTCAGACTTAAAAGAAATATCTAAAGATACAGATACTGAATTAGAAGTAAATGATTTCATAAATAAAGAATCATTAGAAAAAGACTACGACATTTTTAAATAGTCGGAGTCTTTGATACATACTAAATTTTAATAATTTAGAAACGCACTTGCAAATTGACATAGTCAATTAGCGTGCGTATTATACATATAATAAGTCAGCTTCTATTAATAGCATTTTCTTAATAATATGAATGATGCTTTTATTAGATCATATAAAGAATAAACAGACAGATTAAATATAAATGATACTATAAAATTTAAAGAAAGATTTTTTAATGATGGTACTATAAATAAGCCAAAATCTATATCTATAGGATTCTTTAAAAGTGGAAAGTCAAAATAAAATATTGTATTTAATACTATTAACGCAATTGTAGCATATAAAATTAAAAGAATATCTTTTTGAATACTATCTAATAGTTTGTCCAATTTTTTTCTTAAATCTGCATCAGAATTTTTATCAGACTTTTTTAATATATCATTAATAGATGTTGATATAAAGCTAAAACTAGTAAAGCATAAACCTAATAATGTAAGTAGAATATTAATCAAATTCTTGGAGTCAGTTAAAAATACATTTTCATGATAGGTCAGTGAAGCAATTAGAGAGATAATAATGCATAGAATAATAATCAAATATTTTTTCATTTCAATTTTGCTCCTTAAATTTTTCTATTGTTTCAATTCTATCAAAACAATCATTGATTATTTTTTGCTGTTCTAAAGTTAGTATCTCATTTTTCAATTCATCATAAGTAATAGGGATAATCATTTTAGTACTTTTTTGTTGACTGCTAATATTTTCTTTTTCTCCATTTGAATTAATTGTTCTAATTTTCCAAGTACCTCCACCTGCACCTATATATTTTATAAATGAATCAATTCCAACTCTATTTGGTTTAAGATTTCCCTCTTCATTACAAAAATTTAGAGTAACTTTACTTGAACCAACATTTTTTTCCGCCTCTTTTAAAAAACTACTGGCATCATCTTCAGCATCAAACATATTTGGAGCTACTAATTTAAATTCAATATTATAAACTTTTGAATTTTCCTCAAAATAACTCCAAAAATTTTGTTCTTCGCTTATAGGATTTAATTCAATTCTTATATCTTTATCTTTCAAATTATTATTAATTATATTTTCTATAACCTTACTACAAGTATTATAATTTTCGAACACTTGGGTATTAGATTCTATTAAAAACTTTTGAGATTTTAATTCAATAAATATATTTACATACGGATAATCATTATCTTCCAACTCTATAATATTATTATCTCTAAGTTCTCTCTTATTAAATTGCTTTCTTCTCGCTAATTGACAATGTAATACATCATCATACAAATTTTTAAAAATTAAATAGTAAATTCTACTTTGATATTGAGATTCTAATTTTTTATTATTTTCTATCATTTTGAAAAAATCTCTAAATATTGCATTTTTAGAATTTGAATCATTTTGCAATCCAATATTAAATATAGTTGCTTGATCTGGAAATAGAATACTCCCTCTAAATCCATAAAATAAATTACCATTCATACCTTTATCCACCCCAATAAACGAATTTAGTCAATCTATATACTAACACAAAAATGAGAAATTGTCGATTTATGTTGGTAAAAAATGGATTTTATATATGTTAAAGTTAGTTTTTCATTTCTAGCAAAGAAATTAAATCTATTTACATTGTACCTCATATAAATATTCCTTATTAAATTATATCCCTTAAAATTTCTGTTACATTTTTCATATCTTTTTCTGAAGCCATTATAGTTATTAATAAGTTTTTATCTTTGTTTATAATAATATATTGCCCATTTGATCCATCTCTAAAAACAAAACCATCTCTTGAAATAAAAGTATAATATCCAATACCTACTTTAGGTAAAACTCTTTCTGACTTATATGCAGATGGAGTTTCTAATTGCATTGAAGTTATCTTTACTATCCATTTTTCTGGAATGATTTGCTCTTGGTTGTATTTTCCATTGTTCAATAAGAGCTTTCCTATTTTATGAAAATCAGAATGTTTTAAATATAAGCCTGTTGATGCTGGACAATACTTTCCATAATTATCCCATTCAAATTCTTCAATATTCAATTTTTTAAATATCTTTTCGTTTATATAATCTTTTAAATTCACTCCAAATGACTCTTGAAAAAATACTGATAAAACAAATGGTTCTACATTGTTGTAAGCAAATCTTGTTTATACATCAAATAAAATATCATAGTTCAAAGCATAATCTAATAATTTGTTTCGATCAATGTCTCTAATATATCTTTCTGACATCATTTGGCTCTCATAACCTGTAGTATGTGTTAGTAAATTTTTAACTGTCCATTTTTGAATTTTTGATAAATTATTTTTATTTTTAATATCTACCAATTTTTCTATTGAAGGATATATTTTAGTATCTAGTGATAAAGGAACATCATTAACTAGCATTTTATCTTCTATTGCTATTCCTATTGCCATAGACACCAGTAGTTTTGCACAACTTCTTAACTCATGTAATTGTTCCTCATTATAAAAAATTCTATCTAATTTGCCGTCTTGCTCTATAAAAATACTATCAATATTCAAACTATCTAATCTTTTTGAAAGTGTATTTACATTTTCTTTAACAACATTAATATCTATCATAGTTCCCTCCAAGTATTTCGACTAACTAAATTATACTATATTTCAGAGAAATTTCCTATACAACTATTGATTTTTCCTAGTCTTTATCATATAATTTATTTAACGAGTGAGGGATATTTTTTAAGATTTTATGTTTAAAACCCTATTATCATCTGCTCCATCGATGTTATTACTCGCACACTAGAAATAGTTGGCGAGTTTTTATTTAATATCTCTCATATTTTGATGCTTGCGTTAAAATGTATAGGCAGTTAGAGGCTTTTAATGATTGGAGAAATTAAATTGGAATATTATGATACTATTATAGTAGGAGCTGGTTTGGCAGGATGTACTTTAGGTAATCTTTTGCTAAAAGAAAATAAGAAAGTTGTGATTATTGAAAATCAAGATTTAAATAAAAAAATAAATTATGTGGTGGCATTGTCACATCAAAAGCATATAGACTTTTATTTAAAATATATGGTAATAAAATAGAAAAAATAAACTTAAAAAATATAACACCTTTAAAATTAAAAATAACAATATTACAAAAGAAATAAAGAATCAAACAATTTATATAGTATATAGAAAAGATTTAGATGATTTTATAGCCGATGAATATATTAAAAATGGCGGAATAATCTTAGAAAAACTAATTATGATAAAATCGATTTTAAAAATAAGATTATTTATATTTCAGGCAAGCCTTTTAAATATAATAATTTAGTCGGTGCTGATGGAGTTTTTAGTAAAGTAAGAAACGACTTAACGAAAAAAGCACAAAAAATAGCTGATTACTTTAATTATGGAAAAAGTTTATTGAATTTTCACAAAACAAATTCTTCTCTAATAATAAATATGATGACTTTATAAATGACTTATATGATGAAGATATACTTGATGAAAATGATATTGATATAATACAAAATAATTCAAAAAATAAAGATAAAAATATAATAGCGGGCAATATTTATCACCAAGGGTACAAAGTAAAACCCTAGTAGTCTAGTTATGATTATTAGGGTTATTTTTAATTTAAATTTTTTTCTTTAATATTCTACTATCAGATGTTGGCATACATTTAACTTCTTCTATCATTTCGTTTTTATAACTATGGTAAATTTGTCCTAAATTAAAATTACCGTTTCCTCTAATTAAATATTGAACATTTTTTGAGTCTGAATATCCTACCTCTTCAAGTGGTTGTGGTAAAACATCTACATATTTTCTATTTTGTCCTAATCTATCTCCAAAGTTTTTTTCTTTTAAATCGCAAGTTTTAGATATTAAACATGAGTAGTTTTCTATACCATTTACTTTTTTATCAAAATTAGTAAATCCAATGGTTATATTTTTTATACAACTATCTAGTCCCTCTTCTTTAAAAGACTTTTTCATTATTTCATCAGCTAGTTGTAAATATACTTCAAAGAAATCTACTTGACTTATCGTTTTTGAAATTTCAATATTATCAAGACATAATAAATCTCCATTTCTCCAGATCCAACTATGAGCCAAAATTTCATTATTTTTCTTTATAACTAATATTCTTCCGTTTTTACTTGTAACTGCGTGTTTTAAACAAGAATATCCATTGCCTAAAACAGTAAAGCAACAATCAGTTTTATTACCAACGACTAAACCTTCCATATCATCTAATCTTAGTATTTCATATGAATATTCGTCTTTTGTGCCAATAATTCTGGGAATTGAAGATTCAGTTCTATTTAACATCTGATCATGTAATGATAAAGTTTCATTAACAACACTATTACTACAACCAATAAATTTAAATAAACCTACTAATCTATAATATTCTGGAGGTACTGAAATTTCATCACTTTTTAAAAAGTCTATTATGGTACTTAATGTTTTATCTTTACCATTAATTTGAATCATTTCCCACTCGCTAAATATTCTAGGAAAATATTTATATAAATCATTGTCTTTGTTTGATAACATTTCTTTTATTTTTGAATAATCCTTATCACTAAATAATAGGTTCATAATTCTCCTATTTAATATAGGGTCTCCTTGTTCGTTTAATATAATATTTTTAACATCTACATTACCAACTAAATGCTCCAATACTGGTATTGTATCATCTATTTTTAATAGTGTTTTTGCATAATTAAATCCAACCATAAAAATTAATTTCAAAATTAGTTTTTTATAATCTCTAATATGCCAATCACTTTCTTCAAATTGCTTATACAATTGTTTATGTTGTTTTACATTATATTTTTCTAATTGTTCAACTGTAAAATCTTTTACATCAAAATCAATATGACCAATTCTATTAAATATCGTTATTTCTTCAATACTAGATAATTGATATACAATTGTCATTGATGTTCCCATAACAATTCTATGAAATAATTTTTCTATCTCTTTAAAATTATTACCTTCAATATTATTTATGATATTTTGATTTTTTAAAAACAAGATAAAGTTAGATAAAAGTATTTTATATTGTTTATCACTTTTGGTAATATCATTATTTTTTAATTTCTCTTTAATTTCTTTTATGTTTTTGAAATACTTTTTTGAAAAAATAGAAGTAGTTTCATCAACTTGTTCTAAAACACCATTATTTTTTATGCTTTCTCTATATTTTTCTTCAATATATTTTAATGGTTTTATGTCTTTTTTATAATAATTAGCAAAGAAATTAGTATCAAATAGTGATTCTATATCATTTATCTCAAATGTATCTAATATCTTTTTAAAATCTTCATTAAAAGATCTTGAATCTGAACAAAATTTAATCCAATCTGAGAGAGTCATTGTATCAAATACTTCTTTGTTTTTATTATACAATCGGGTTACAATGTTTGGTTTTAGCTTAAATACTATTTTGTTTATATCCTGCTTTTTAATAATATTATCAAAAAAGGTATGTATTAATATTTCTTGTTTTAAACCATCTGTTTCGCTCAAATAATCACTAAGTACATATTCCTCAATATTTTTAAAACCTTCATTTAGTCTGTTGTAATTTTCATCTATAAATATCTTATAGATATCTGGATTTTCAATATATTCAATAAATCTTAACATTTCATTTGGAGTAAATGTTTCAATTTTAACTTTATATTTTTTTAACAAAAATTCGATAAATTCTTTGTTATATATTCGCTGTAATTCAAAAATATGATTTATATCATAATTGTTATCATAGCAACACCTATTATGAGAATATATGGAGTTAATAAATTGTCTATTATCCATTTCTAAAATAATATCAAAAAAATCGTTATAAAATTCTATATAATCTTCATGATTAAATCCATGAAATAAATTTTCTTGATTTCCATCTATAATTTTTTTGAACAAATCACTATCTAATATTTTTATTTCTTTTAAAACTTTTAGTGAAAGAAAATAAGAAAGAGATTGCGGTTCTAACATATTGTATAAAAATATATCTTCATCATTTTCTTTTATATAATTAATATTTTCTTGTATGAATTCTATTTGTTTTTCCTCTGACAATTTACTAATAATGTAATAAATAGAAAGAGGAGTCATATCATGTATACTTATATTACCATTATTTATATATCCATCACATATTTTAAGTGCCTTTTCTTCTTCATCAGCACTTGTATTTAATGTCACAGGAACAGCATTTTTTAGGCATTCAACTAACAATACTTTAAATTCTTCATCAGTTAATTCTGGCATGATAAATCCCCCTTTCTATCATATTTTAGTGTTTATTAAAATCTATTTTTAATATTCTTTCAGCTGGCTTAGAAACATTACCATCTAATTTTTTTAATTTTGCTATTGCCTGACTTTTTGAAGAATCATAAATTCTATCACAATATTCAAAACTTTCAATAAAATGTTCTGGAGTTATAAATTCACTATCATATACTTGAGCAAAAGCAAATGCTTTATCAACAATTGAAATAGATAAATCTGGGTTGTTAATTATATCATTATATACTCTATGTCCTTTTTCGGTAGATTCTAATATAATACTTACTATTAGACTTTTTATATTATCATTTTCAAATAAGATTCCCGTTGTTACAAAATAATCACTAATTACTTTATCAATTATTTGATATAAAATTTCTTTAGTTGGCTCTTGTACTTTAACTTTTTCAAATCTTCTTTTAAGTGCATCATCAGAGAAAAATTCATCATATTCTTTTTCAGTAGTAGTTCCAATAACTTTTAGATTTGTTCTATCAATATAATGTTTTAGCATTGATGCCATATCGTTATCTTTTCTTTTAGAAGAACCAATTCCATAAATTGTATGTATTTCATCTATGAAGACAATAACATCATATTTTTCACATACTTTCATTAAGTTAGTCATATTTTCTTCAAATTGCCCAACATATTGGCAACCTGCAACTACTTCAGCAGGATTAACTTCTAAAATAATTTTGCCTTGTAAAAATCTTGGAACTTGTCCTGTTTTAATTCTATAAACTAATTCTTCTACCAATGCAGTTTTACCTACACCTGATTCTCCAACAATTAGTGGTCTTTTTTTATTTTGAGCTAAAGTAATCATAAGATTTTTTAGTTCTTTTTCTCTTCCAATCGTAGGAGATTCTACATAATTTTTCTTATTTAATACTTTCCCAAACTTTTCTAATTCAGAGATTTCTTCTTCAGACAAAATTTGAACAACTGAAATTGGTGTTTCTACTTTATTTGGTACATTGTTGTTAGCAGTAGGTTTTAATTGTTCTTTTCCACCTAAATT
>CAOKUH010000038.1 GCA_948472605.1 uncultured Mycoplasmatota bacterium | reverse complement strand
ACGAGCTAACCTAGATACAATAAGGGTTTGCTCGTTTTTGTTGCAAAAGTAAAGACTACAACCAGTGTATATTTTTTAAGTGTCGAATATGTTATAATAATGTGAAAGGAAAGTGAAAAATATGCCATTAATTACTACTCATAGTTATTTTGCCCAAGATGTTTTAAAAAAAACATCACAAAAAATCAAAACTAATTTAGAAAATAAACAAAATATCTATATTCTTTTTGCTCAAGGATTTGATCCTTTTATATTTTATGAATTTGGAAAAATAAAAAAAGAAAATATCCAATCATATTGTCACATAAATAATACTGATATTTTTTTTCATATTTTTATCGATTTAATCAAGAAACATAATCTCTTAAATAATGAAAACATTCTTGCAGCATTATATGGTCATTTAACTCATTATGTTTTAGATAGTAACGTACACCCTTATATAGTTTATAAAACTGGCCTATATGATAAAGACAAACCTGAAACTTTAAAATACAATGGCTTACATACAAAAATGGAAATGAATATCGATGCTTATTTATATGAGCAAAAAAACAACAAGCCATTTAAAAATTTTAAGATTCATAAATATTTAATTACTAAAGAAAAATTTGATGACAAACTTATAAAAATTTTAAATGAACTTTATTCACAATCTTTTTCTATAGATAAAGGTGGTTTAAAATATCAAAAGGGATGTTTAAAAATGTACTATTCGTATAAATTTATAATTGAAGATCAAACGGGAATAAAAAGATCTATCTATCATTTAATTGATAAAATATCAAAAAAGAAAGTTGGAGTATTTGAATACTATAATTCACATGTAAAAAAAATTGATGAGAGTGATTTAAATTTAAATCATAATACTTGGCTTAATCCTTGGGATAATACTATTATAAGTCAAGAATCAATAATTGATTTATATAATAAAGCCGTAAATGAGTGTTTAAACTTATTCCAAAAAACACATGAATATTTAAATGATGATATTACAGAAGATGAGTATAAAAGAGTTTTAAAAGATAAATCTTATGTAACTGGATTATCTTGGCATAAAAAATCTGAGATAAAAAATTTAGAATTTTAATTTACCAATCGAAGTTGCTATAATACGGGCAATTTTTTTTTGATATTCCTCTTTTACCAATAAATTTCTTTCGTGAGCATTTGATAAAAAACCGCATTCGATTAATACCCCTGGAACAATTAATTCCTTATACATATAAGTAGAACTTGGTATTAACTTAATTTCTCTATCAGTTTTTAACTCTTTATTTAACTCTAATTGTATTTGATTTGCAATATATTGATTACTTTCTACTTTAGTATTATAAAATACTTGTGGCCCATAATAACTAGAATCTCCTAAATAATTAAGATGAATTGATAAATAATAATCTGCTCCACTATTGTTAATTATTTTTATACGATTATCAAAATCACTTTTTTTTCTCCATGAAGCATTAGGCTTAGATAAATCATAATCATCATTTCGAATTAGTTCGACAGTTGCCCCAAGCTTCGTAAGTTCTTTTTCTAATTCTAATGATATAGCTAAATTTATATCTTTTTCATAAATGTCTTCATACATTGTTCCAGGATCTTCTCCTCCATGACCAACATCAATTATTATTAATTTTCCAGTCAAAGGCATACTTGCAAAAACTACTCTATTAGCTAAAACCAAAATTGAAATAATAAATAGGATACTAATTTTTATATAATATTTTTTCATACTAATTTATATGAAAAGATTATCAACAAAATGTATTTTATCTTTCAAAATATTTGCATTAAGCAAACAAAAACCTCACCATTATGGTAAGGCTTCTTTTGAAAATATTTCTAACGTTTACTAAATTGTGGTGCTCTACGAGCTTTTTTAAGTCCTGGTTTTTTACGTTCTTTAACTCTTGGATCTCTTGTAATAAATCCAGCATTCTTTAAAATTTTATGATAAGAATCATCTCTAGTTTGATCAGAATTTGCATCATACTTAAGAAGGGCTCTAGTTATACCTAAACGAATAGCTCCAGTTTGACCAGAGAAACCTCCACCTTTAACATTTACTCTAATATCAAATTTATTTTCATTATTAGTCATAGTTAAAGGTTGTTTTAAATCCATTACAAGTGTTTGATAAGGCATATATTCATTAACATCTACACCATTAATGATAATATTTCCTGTTCCACCAGTAAGAGTTACTTGTGCACTAGAACGTTTTCTACGTCCTGTAGCAGTCCAACTTTGTTTATTTGCCATAGTACCCTCCTAACAAACTTTCATTTCTACAGGTTTTTGAGCTTCATGTTTATGATTATCATCAGCATAAACAAATAATTTCTTACCCATTTGGCGACCTAATCTATTGTGTGGAAGCATTCCTTTGACAGCTCTTTCAACCATTTCTTCAGGATAATTTTCAATCATAGTTTTAGCATTACGTTCTCTAAGTCCTCCAGTATATCCACTATGATTATAATACATCTTATCATTTAATTTATTACCAGTTAAATTTACTTTTGAAGCATTAATAATAATTACATAATCTCCACAATCAACATGAGGAGTATAAGTAACTTTATGTTTACCTCTTAAAATAGTTGCAGCTTTTGTTGCAACACGACCTAAATTTTTACCTTCAGCATCGATTACATACCACTTACGTTCAATATTTTCTTTTTTTTGCATGAATGTTTTCATGAACTATTTTCCTTTCATTAGTTTATCCCCCTTTTACTTTCCCAGGGTAAAAGAGTTCCAAACAAATAAAATGTACCAGTTAAAATTATATGCAAAAGACTATGAAAAGTCAAACAAAATAACTAAAATTGTACAAATTTTGATAATTTTTTATTATTTTGCATCAAAAGATAATAAATTTTCTAAAATTCAATTGTAACAACGCATACACCATTTTTCTTTTATAAATATATTTTTTTAATAAAACTATTACACCAACATTATTTAACATGTTACTTATAAAATATCTCTTCCAAATACAATCCGTTAGCTAATACACATGATAATTGATGATTGAAAGTTTTATCATTAATCATTTTCTTTAATAAATCTAATTCACATTTATTTTCATTATAATCTAACATTGCTCCTACTAAATTACGAACCATATATCGATAAAAACTTTTACCAACAAATATAATATTTATTTCATTTTTCTTTTCTTCTACTTCTATTGATTCAATTTCCATATCATAATTATCTCTCGTTCCTGCAACAAAATTATGAAAATCATGTTTTCCTACAAACAAAGACGCACATTCTTTTAATTTTTCTACATCTATTCTTTTATTATAAAATAAATAATAATCATATCTTTTAGGATCATAATCTCCAACCCAAATTTTATAAACATATTTTTTCTTTTTCACCGAAAAGCGCGCATGAAAATCAAAAGAAACAATCCTACATTCTAAAATATTAATATATGGTCTAACAATTGAATTTATTGCCAAAATTAATCTTTCAACAGGAACTGAAACATTTAAATCAAAATGCGCACATTGGCCATTAGCATGTACACCTACATCTGTTCTTCCAGCCCCTTTTATAAAAACAGGAAACTTATTAATTATTGTTAAAGCATCTTCTAAAGATTTCTGAACACTTACCAATTTATTTAATCTTTGAAATCCATTAAAATGACTTCCATCATATGAAAAACGAATAAAATATCGCATAATATTACACTTCCCTATATATTGCCTTAATTAACTCTTTTATGTCAGTATATTCCTTTATTTTCTTACCATTTTGATTTAAATAATTCACTAACTCAATAATTTTTGGAACTTCAACAAACTTTAAAATTCTTTCATCATAAAAAGATGGATTATCAATAATTATATTTTTTCTTTTTCCTTCAAAAATAACAATTCTATCTATCAAATCAAACAAAAAAGTCAAATCGCTATTAATTAATATTATTGTTTTATGATATTTAGTAGATAATTTCTTAAATAATTTTTTAAAAAAAGCTAAATCTTTTTCCATAAAATATTTATCAAAATTATAAAACATTAAACAAGGAACATTTTTTATTAAAAGAATATCTAACTCTATTTTTAAAAGTTCCGAAGATGACAAATTACTAATCTTTTTATTTAAAATTGTTTCAGCCAAATTAACCAGTTTTAAACCATTAACTATACGTTCTTCTAAATCTCCACATTTAGTTATTAAATATTTTTTTACAGTTACATTTTTATAATCATCTTGAATTTTAACGATATACTCATTATCAAAATCAATAGTATTTTTCTTTATATTATTTATTGCTGTAATACAACCAATTCTAACATATTTATCTATTTCCATAAGTCCTCCACAAGATCTTCTTTAGACAAACGTATATTATCAATAAGCCCATACAACTTTAGTTGAATAGATAAATCAATATAAAAGGGAAGTCCTATACCTAACCGCTTCAATATTTTCTCTTGTAGAAGAATTTGTCTAGTTTTTCCTTCCATTACAATTTGACCTTTATCCAAAACTATCATGTAATCATACTTTAATGCCTCTTCAATATTATTAGAAACATTAACTATTGTAATCTTATTTTTTTTAGTATAACTATATATTTTCTTTAAATCTTTTTCATCCATAAAAGAAAAAATATTATCAACAAAAATTATCTTTGGCTCTTTAATCAAAGATTTACATACTAATATCAATTTTTCTAAACTTTCACTTATCTCATTTAATCTTTTGTTCAAATTTATCTTAGTAATAAATTTATCTACTATTTTCTTTTTATTATCCGCTAAAATATCGTAATTTAATTCTTCCTTAATTGTTTTCGAAGATATCTCAATTTTATTTAAAATAATTTCAATTTTATCATTATATTTAATAATCTGGCCTTTATATTTTAATTCACCTAAAATAGTATTTAAAATACATGTTTTCCCACTTCCACTAGTACCACATATAAAGACATTTATGCCTTCATAAAATATTAAATTTATATTTTTTAATAAAGTACATGAATTATTAACTACGCATAAATTTTGTATTTCCAATATCCTATTCATTAAACCCACCTACTTAATTTTATTATACAAATTTTTTTATTAAAAAAAAAGAGTTTTCACTCCTTATCTGTTGGCAATTTTATAATAACCTCATTTGGTAGAGAATACATATACTTTTCTCTAGCATAACGTGCAACATAACTACTATCTTGCAATTTTGTAATTTCTGATTGTAAAGACTCCTTATCTCGTAATAAATTATTATATTTATCATTTAATAAAGCTATCTCATTTTTATTATTTAAAACTTGACATAAATCTTTAAAAACACTTGATATTATAACCCCTACTAATAAAAGAATTATACCTGATAAAAAAGTTAAACGACGTTTCGTTCCTTTATTAATCTTCTTCATCTTAATCTCCTATCTATTCTATACGAGATTATAGCATTGTTAAAATATTATTTCAATTTTTTCTTCTTAACTTTACAAAATTTTCGTAATTTTTTACAGTAAACACTTCCAAAATAAAATCCTAAAAATAACACTATAATAAAATAAATATGAATAATTCCAAAGTTTACTTTATACATAATTAAGATGTATATTAAAGATATATTTAATATATATACAAAAGTAATAATATATTTAATTATTATACTATGATTTTTTATCATTTTATAATTCAAAAGACTTGTACAATAAAAGAAAATACCATAAATGAAAGAAACAAGAAAAGAAATTAATTGTAATTTATAATTCATTATTTAAATAACTTACTTAAAAAACTTTCTTTATCTTGTTTACTTTCACCATCTAAATATGTAAAGCTAATTATTTTTCCTTTTATTTTTACATTACCATCATGTGTATCAAGTCTTATTATTTCCAAATTACTTCCTTTAAGTAAAATTATTCCCATATTACTTTCCATCAAAAATTCTTCATTATCAAAACTATCAATCTTTTTAATGCCAGTTAAAAAGATTTCCCTACGATCACTAATTTTAAGTTCATGTCCACCAAGTATTAGATTGTCCACTTCTTTATCCATTTCTACCACGCTCCTATTAAAGAATATGTAGATGATTAAACAAATATGACTTATATAAGTAAACATACTAGTACTTGAATAAAATATTTCCAAATAAGGCAAAAAAAAATCTAGTTCCCTAGATTAATCTTCTTCAGTTGTCTTATTATATTCCTCTAAAATAGCATTTTGGAACATATTACGAACATCCGTATTAATAGGATGGGCAATATCTTTATATTCACCTGTAGCTGTTTTTCTACTAGGCATTGCTATAAATAGTCCATTATCACCTTCAATAATTCTAATGTCATGAATAGCAAAAGCATTATCAATAACCAAAGTGGCTATTCCTTTCATTCTATTTCCTTCTCTTTCAAATTTACGAACTGTTACTGATGTAATTTCCATGTTTACTCTCCTTCTAAAGTTTTATTTTCTAGTAACTTAATATTATTTTATGATAAAATTCCAAACTAATCAAGAGTTTTTACAAATACTTGATACTAATTTCTCCTGTAGCAATATCAGAATAGGTAAAACTTTTCTCTACTCCACACTCATTTATTGTAAAAATACTTGGATAAAGATTAGAAATATATCCCTTTACTTTATAATTTTTATTACGCATTCCAAATACCTGTACTTCTACATTACTATTTAAATGCTTTTTTAATTCTTCTTTTATAATATCTAAATTCATTCTTTCCTCCTATCTAGGATAACCAACATACATAAGACCATTCGAAATTATACCTCCCATTCCATCACTACCATATTTTGTTTTTTCTAACAATGATATTAAATCTATTTCTTTATTTCTTTCAGTTAAAGAAATAGAAGTGGCTATAATGGCTGGATCTAAACAATGAATATTAACTCGTTTAGGACTAGATGCAAAATTAGCTCCTGCTTTAATTAGTTCTTCATAATTACTTTGGCAAGCACCTGCAATAATAACTAATTTTTCATGACTTTTTTCATACCTACGACATTCACGAACTGCATTAACAAAATTTTTTGTATTTTTATAATTTTCTATATCATCTACTCGACCTTTTTTACTAAAAAAAGCATCATGACCTGTAATTATAACAATATCTGGTTTATACTCCTCTAACAAATTTCTAATCTTTGAAGGAATATCTACTTCTGTAACTCTTTTACCAATTGCCAAAATATTATGCTTTTTATAATACGCTAAACATCTTTGTAGATACTCATTATCTCCATCTAAATGTAATATTTTACCAGGTAAATAAAAAAATTCACTACGATCTAAAATATCTTCATTTGAATCATCATTTATATCTTCTAATTCTTCTCTTTCGTCTTCTGTTGCCACTACTAAATCACTTTTCTCACTATCAGCATATAAACGAACATCTAACCCCTTTAAATAACAAATATTTCCTTTAATATTCATTACTTTAAATAAAGTATCATTATTATAACTTTTTCTTGTTACAATGTCTCCTTTTTTTATTGGCATTTATTATCACCAATATATTATATGTACCAATAACCCCAAAAATGAAAAAATTAAAATTAAATCTAAACTCCATATATTATTTACTAGTATTTTCATCATAACCTAAACTATGTAATTCATTATTATATTTTTTATCATTACTATTATCACTATATTTATTAACTAATATTTTAAAATCACCTTTGCTTATTTCTTCAGCTCTTACATTTTCTGGATAGCCAAGTTCATTTAAAATTCGTTCAATTTTAAGCCAATCATATTGTTTCAAATTATTTTTAAGCGTCTTTCTTTTATTTTGAAAAGCATCCGATATAAATTTTAAATAAAAAGTTTTATCTTTAACTATAATATCTTTTTTACGAGTTAATTTAATAACTGCACTATCAACATTAGGTACAGGTACAAAACTATTTCTAGAAACTGAAAAAACCAGTTCTGCATCATAATCCATATCAATTACTAAAGTAAACGCATTATATTCCTTATGATTATTAGTTGCACATATCCTTTCTGCAACTTCTTTTTGAACCAACAAAACTATTTCCTTAACTTCTTTTTCCAAATTAATTAGCTTAAGTATAATTGGTGATGTTATATAATAAGGAATATTAGCAATTACATATAAATTTTTATATTGAATATCTTTTATATCCTCTAAAACATTTCTTTTCATAAAATCATCATATATAATAACAATTTTATCTGATTCATATTTAAACAAATAGTCCTTCATGCGCACATCAATTTCATAACATAATAAATTAGCATTTAATTCACATAAATACTTTGTTAAAGCTCCCATACCTGGGCCTATTTCAATTATTAAATCATTACTATCTACTGATACACTATTAACTATATCACTAAGAATTTTTTCATTACGTAAAAAATTTTGACCATATTTTTTCTTTGCTTTTATATAATCCATATTATCACCAACTTAAAAAATGGCTATTGCCATCCATGTCTTAAAACATCATAAGTAACTACTGATCTACCTACAAAATATGCATATGATTCATTTGAAGTCAACAAATCTAAATCATTTCCTAAAACGCCTCGATCTAAAACTATGGCTAAAACTGCTTCATCAGATAATTTTGTATTATTTAGTCTAATTATTGTTCCACAAGGTAAGTTTTTACTTGAAGCAACTATTTTTACTGTTCCATAAGATACATCTTGATATGTTTCTGTTCCATCCAAAACATTATATTTTGGCAAACAAGCCAGTTTACCACTACATAAAGGACAAGTTGGTAAATAACTTGTTAAATCTCCTGTAAAAGTATCTTTTGCACTATAAAGATCATTAGCTATATCTTCTTTTAATTTCATAGCCATAGTCGCCAAGTCTATTGATTTATTATAATTATCATTTAAAACTTTATTCTCTTTAATATTATTGCTAGACTCTACAAAAATAACTAACATAATTAATAAAAAAACTTGAAAAAACTTCTTTAGAATTTCTAATAATTTATGCATTATCATCTCACCTCGCAATATAACTTATATAAAACATATTAACAAATATCTTATTAGTTGTCAAAAACTCGCTTAATATTTTCATTAGTTATGTAAACTAACCTGTCAATAGAAATATTTTTTATTTCACAAATAAAATTAGCAATATCTAATATTTTACTAGGATCATTTACTTTTCCTCTAAAAGGTACAGGAGTTAAAAATGGTGAATCGGTTTCTAATACAATATTATTCAAATCTAAATCTTTTATTACATCTTTTAAATTACAATTTTTAAAAGTTATAACTCCATTAATTCCTAATAAAAAGCCCATTTTTATATAAATATTTGCAGTTTCTAAGCTTCCACTAAAAGAATGAATAACTCCCTTTACATTATATTTCTTCAAAACTTCTATCGTATCTAAAGTAGCATCTCTAGAATGAATCACAACTGGTAATTTATACTTTTCAGCTAAAGCAAGTTGACTTTCAAATAATTCAATTTGTTTCTCTTTACTATTTTTATCATAATGATAATCTAATCCTATTTCACCTATCGCAATTATTTTAGAATTATTTAAATTATTTTCTATAAACTTTAAATCTTTTTCTTTATAGTTTAACACATCTTCTGGATGAATTCCTAAACATCCATATATTTCTTCATATTTAACCAATCCTAAAACTTCCCTATTAGTTTTATCATCACATCCTGCAACAATCATTTTATTAACTTTTTTCTCTTTAGAAAGTTTTAAAACTTCTTCTATATTATCATAATATTCTTTAAATAAATGACAATGAGTATCACAAAACATAACAATCACTTCCTAAAATTAATATAACAGAAAAGATTAAATAAGTAAAATTTGTTCATATAAATTATTGTTGATTTAAACATAATAAAACCTCGTTTTCATATTCTAAAAGCGAGGTCAAATAATTATTCTTAAAAAGACTTACTTCCCAAATTAAATTCTAAATATTTATTTTCTATTTGTTTTAAAATAGCATCATTTCGTTTTTTTACTAATTGAATCCTTAAACATTCTTTTTTACAAAATTCAACTAAATATTCTCTAATATCATTTAATTTATACGTGTCATATTCATTTAATTTTATAATCGTACCATCTATATCCAATTTTACATTTTTAGTAATCATTAAATATGCTAGAAACCACATAATAAACTCCATATCTAACTTCATTGAAAAAGTGATTAAATTATAAATGTACTCAATTTTATCAGGAAACATTTCTTTTAATTTACTAACTATTTCTTTAGCATTATTAAAATTCTCATTTTCTAACTCACTATCAATATTTTCAAAACTCAATATAATATTAACATTATCATCTAAATAAATTAAATTTTCAATATATAAAGTCATTCTTTATCTACATCTATTCTTTGAAATAATATAACTGGATCATTTAATTCATAAACATTTTTATCTTTAAATTTAATAGATTTATCTGTAATATTAAGTTGAGTTAAAATATTAAAACTAGTATCTGGTAAAAATGGTTCTAGAAATACTGCACTAGCACGAATAGCTTCAATAATATTATAAATTACAGTTTCAAGTCTATCTTTTTTTGTATCATCTTTAGCTAAAATCCACGGAGTAGTTTCATCTATATATTTATTACATCTTCTAAATACTTCAAATATTTCATCTATCGCAGCACCTATTTCTAAATCATTCATTTTAATTTCTAATTTATCTTCTAAGTTATTAACAATTTCAATAATATTATTATCTAACTCTTCACAAACTTGTTTATTCTCTAAATGACCATTAAAATATTTTTGGGCCATAGAAATAGTTCTATTTACTAGGTTTCCAAGAATATTAACAAGATCCCCATTTATTCTTTCTATTAATAAATCCTTCGTAAAAACACCATCGGATGCATATGGTATTTCATGTAAGACATAATATCTAACAGCATCTACACCAAACTCTTTTACTAAATCATCTGCATAAATAACATTTCCTTTTGATTTACTCATTTTCCCATCTGACATAATTAACCATGGATGTCCAAACACTTGCTTAGGTAGTGGCAAATCTAAACTCATTAGAAAACAAGGCCAATAAATAGTATGAAAACGAATTATATCTTTACCAATTAAATGTAAATCTGCTGGCCATAGTTTATGAAATTCTTCTGTACTACCATCAGGATTATAGCCAATATTTGTAATATAATTATTAAGAGCATCTAACCATACGTATACTACATGTTTAGAGTCAAAATCTACTGGAATTCCCCAATCAAAAGATGTCCTTGAAACACATAAATCTTGCAAACCAGGCTTTAAAAAGTTATTAATCATTTCATTTTTTCTAGACTCCGGTTTTATAAATTCAGGATGAGTTTCAATATATTCAATTAATTTATCTTGATATTTACTTAATTTAAAAAAATATGCATCTTCTTTTTTTAATTCTACTTCTCTACCACAATCTGGACATTTACCATCTACAAGTTGAGATTCTGTCCAAAAAGATTCACAAGGAGTACAATATAATCCTTGATATTCTCCCAAATATATATCGCCTTTATCATACATTTTTTTAAATATTTTTTGAACAATTTTTTCATGATTTTCATCTGTAGTTCTTACAAATTTATCATAACTAGTATTCATTATATCCCAAATATTCTTAATTTCATTAGCAATGTCATCAACAAACTCCTTAGGAGATAGACCTTTATCTTTAGCTTTAATTTGAATTTTTTCACCATGTTCATCAGTTCCAGTTTGAAAATAAACATCAAATCCTTTTAATCTTTTATAACGAGCAATACTATCTGCTAATACAATTTCATAAGTATTTCCAATATGAGGCTTGCCTGATGTATAAGCAATAGCAGTAGTTATATAATATTTTTCTTTCATTTTTTTACCTCTTTTCTTTAAATCTTTCATTATTTAAGTAAGCATTTTTCTTATCTTTCTAAATAATATTAAACTAGCAAATTTTCTAGTACAAGAAAGACCAAAATAATTCTTGTTCAAAAATCATAGCAGTTTTTATTTAGATAATAATTCATCCAAATCAATAATATAAAAAAATCATAAACTAAGGACGAAAAAATTTCCGTGGTACCACCTTAATTCATGATTTAATTCATGCACTTTGAATTCGTAACGAGAATAATCCGATTTAGCTCCAGAACCATGTTCATACTCTTGTTTATATTTACTTTCACCAACGTAAACTCTCTTTAATAAACATTTAAGTATTACTCTTTCTTTCTTTACTAATTATTCGTATATTATCATATATTATATATAAGTTCAAGAAATATCTACTTTACTAACTATTAAATTAGATAAAAATTTTAATAAATTAATATTTTCTTCATTAATTGGACTTTCATCGTATAAAATAATTAAACCTAAACAATCCGTAGAAGAAATTATGGGCTGAATAAAAAAATAACCTGTTTTCTCTTCTCCATTAAAATTATATGTTTGAATTTGATTTTTTAATATATTTTCTCTATTATGAATAAAATTAATTAATTTATTGTCTAAATCACTTCCTACAATATCTTTATAAATATTAGAATATACTACTCTATCCCTATCTGTTACTATTAATTTAAAATGATAAACTAAACTTACTAACTCGCAAATACTATTGATTGTTTCTTTATAATCTTTTATTTTGGAGTATTTCTTTAATATAACTCTATCATCTTCAACAAATATTTCTAAATTTTCACCTTCTCTTATTCCCAAATTACGACGTATTTCTTTGGGTAAAACTATTCTTCCTAATTCATCTATTCTTCTAATAACTCCTGTTGACTTCAAAAGTTCTCAACTCCTTACATATTTAGTTTGAGTTATAGCAGGAAAAATATACTGAAGAAAATAAAAAAAGTAAATTCTTCATTAAATTTACATAACTTCTAATCTAATCTTTTTTTCCTTATCTATATCATTTTTTAAATTAATAATTTCTTCTATAGATAATTCTGTTGCTTTAGATATTTCTTCTGGGGTTCCTAATCCCATTCTAAGAAGTTTTTTGGCTGTTTCTATATTGGCTTTTTTTGTTCCTTTTTCAAGTCC
>CAOKUH010000037.1 GCA_948472605.1 uncultured Mycoplasmatota bacterium | reverse complement strand
CTTATAAATAGAGGCTTAGGGAGTTTTTACTTTCTAAAAAGTGTTTAAGTTGAGAATATTATCAAAAATAATCTATTAAGGCAACACTTTTTTTGTATTTTACATAAATAAAAGTAATTAATGTTAAAAGTAACTAGATTATTTTTTGACAATCTTCACATACTTCTTCATAAACTCTACTTATTCTTATTTTTATTTGCTTTTTGATTGATGCTAAAGATATTTATAACAAAGAAAATAATAAATTTACTTTTATATTTTTAAAGTCTTGAATTATTAAAGTTTAGACAGATTTCTTTGAAGAATGGCCTATAATAACGATTTGTTCTAACTATTTTTGTAGTAATATTAGTCATTTTAAACCTGTCTTTTCCAAGTTTAAACGCTAAAAAAATACCAACTTCTTATAGAAATTGATACTTATATATTTAAGTCCTAAACTATAAAGTTCAGACGGATTTCCCAATGGAGGGCCTAGTCGGATTTGAACCAACAATCAGGGAGTTGCAGACATAACCTTTACAATAGAATTTATCATTTTTTTTAAGTAAAATCAGGCCATATCGTATCATCAAAAAATGATTTTAAACCTTAAAATTTTATGTTTTTTTATATTTTTTTTGAATTTAATCGTCACAATTTTGTCAATATTAAATATTATCTAATGACTCTAATAGTAAAAAATCTTTTAATTTTATATGAGTTACCATGCTTGTAGAGTAATCAATCTCATCATTTGTTATAATGACTTTTTTTATCGTATTATCTAAGTTTTTGAATGCATTAAATTCTCTATTGTATGTTTTTTCATCAGCAATACTATAAGCAACTTGAATATAATATTGCTTATTATCTTTAAAAATTAAAAAATCAATTTCTTTATCATTATTGTGAAATACATTAATATTATAGCCCATAAAAAGTAATTCATTATATACTATGTTTTCTAAATTATGAGTTAAATCATAACGATTGTCCATACATCTAATAGAGTTAAAAGCAACATCAGAATTATATATTTTAAAATAATAAGCTAATTCATTTTTAGTTTTGGTAGAATATGGTTTTATTCTTTCAATAATATAGGCTTCTTCTAAATAATTCAAATACTTAATAATTGTGTTAATAGAGCCATCAATGTGCTCATTTTTTAAGTAGCCCTCTATAGAACGAGCAGAAAAAATTCTAGAATTGGATTTTAAAACATAATTTGTAATTCTTTTAAAGAGTTCCATGTTTTGTATTTTAAATCTACTCATCAAATCTTTTTCAACAATAGAACTATTAATTTCATTTAAATATTTAATTTGGTCTGCTTCTTTTTGAAATTCAAATCTTTTAGGAAATCCTCCCCATATCAAATAGTCCATAATACTACAACTAATTTTTAATTCTTGGCAATATTCCCTTATCTCTTTATAAACAAATGGTCTAATCTGAAATGAAACATATCTTCCACTAAATTCTTTTGTAAACTCATTTGATAGTAGTTTAGAATTAGATCCGGTAATAAATACAGAGTTATTATCTAATCTTAAAGTTTTACAAGCAAGTTGCCAATCTTTAACTTCTTGAATTTCATCAAAAAACAAATAGCTTTTTCCATTTTTTCTATTTTTATTTATATACTCTAGTAATTGTTTGGCGTTTGAAATGGTAGATATAATTCTTTCATCTTCAAAATTCAAATAAATAACATTATCACTTTTATTTTTAATTTCTTCCATAATTTGTTCCAAAATAATAGATTTACCAGATCTTCTAATTCCCATAATAATTTTAATTAAGTCTGAATCATAAAATCCTCGAATTTGTTCTAAATAGTGTTCTCTTTTTATCATTTAACCACCTTAGCTATATTATACTGAACAATTTTTCATAATTCAATAAAATTGTTCAATGCACTGAACGATTTTGCAATGAAATAACATTTTGTTCAAAGTTATTATGTTTAATTAATTAAAGTATTTTAAGCCTAATTGTTTAGCTTCTATAATATAAATTTTAAAATTTTGAAAATTAAATCGTCACAAATCCGTCACAAAACATAAAAATTATCTACTTTTCTAAATTCTTGAAACATATAAAAAGCCCATAAAATGGGCGAATATTCATTGGAGGGCCTAGTCGGATTTGAACCAACGATCAGGGAGTTGCAGTCCCACGCCTTACCACTTGGCTATAGACCCATTTAAAATTTTTTATTGGAATTTTGGGCATTCAATCCCCTTCACATTAAGTAATTTTACTCTATTAAGGCAATTTTGTCAATTGGTGTTTAAAACTTGATTAATATTATTTTATGATAAATGATGAAAAAAATGATATTAATTAACAAAAATTTAATGCAAAATATGTTTAAAGATAGATAATAAGAATTAAAATAATATAGTAATTTTTAGATTAGACTATTGATGACTTATTACTTTTTTGATAAAATTTAATAGAAAGAAAGGAAGGAAAAAATGAAAATGAAAAAATTATTATCAAAATCATTTATATTTTTATGTTTATTATGTTTTGTTACTGGATGTGCTGAAGAGAAGCTAGATGAAAATAAGCCAGAAGAAGTGAAAGGAAATTGTACTATAGTAGAATGTATGAAAAAAATTAAGCCAACAAATACTATTGAAGAAATTAATGACATTATAGGATTTGAATCTACTACAGATGCCATGATTGGAAGTGATCCAATTTGGAAATTTGATTCTAAAAATTGGATAAGTTTCAAAGTTTATGACGAGGATGATATTACGATTCAAGCAACTATTGACAAAGAAAGCTTAAAAAATGAAAATATAAAATTACCATCATCAAGTGATTTACAAAAAGATTTAAATAATGGTTCATTTACTTATGAAGAATTTGTCAAAAAAATTGGTGGAGAAGGAACATTAACAACTATATCAAAAGGTTCTAATATTTATACATGGGTAGATAAAAATGGACAAAGATTAGGAGCTACTTTTAATAATAAAAGTGGTAAATGTACTATCGCTAGTTTTAGATAAGAAATAATAATCAGGAACAGATGAGTAATCTGTCTTTTATATTAGACTAAATAAATACATTGGAGTATGGCTAAAATTGCATGGATTTTTTCCTATAAATTAAGAAAAACATAAATGAAGAACAATTTATAAAATTGACAAAAAAATTACATGATGAAGTTATTTTTCAAGCAAAAAGTTTTATTTCATAAGAACAATATTTACAAGAAGTGGTTTGGACCGATTTTATTATTTAGAAATCAGAAGATGATGCCTATAATGCAACAACTATTGGAAAGGCTAAAAATGTAACTAATAGTTTTTATGCTTGCATATAAATGAATACTGAAAACTAATTAAAATAGCTTTGTTTTTAAAGCTATTTTTTGTTTTTGATGAAATATTTAACCCATTATTTGGCCGCCATTATTGTGTATAACTTGACCAGTTACATAACTTGAGTCTTCTGATGCTAAGAAAACAAAAGTTGGAGCTAATTCATAAGGCATCGCTCCTCTTGCCATGGCAGAATCTGCCCCTAAAGACGGAATTTTTTCTTTAACCCAGCATGATGGTTGTAATGGTGTCCAAAAAAATCCAGGAGCTATGGCATTAACGCGAATATTTTTTAAAGCTAAGTTTCTTGCTAAAGCTCTTGTAAATCCAACAATTGCCCCTTTTGAAGTTACATAATCAATTAATTGGGGTTCTCCATAAAAAGTAGTAATTGAAGATAAATTAATAATAGAAGCACCTGATTTTAAATATGGTAAAACTTCTTTTGTTAAATAAAACATACCATATACATTAACTTTCATTGTCCAATCAAATTGTTCATCGCTTATATTTTCTAGTTTATCTTGTTGATATTGGACACCTGCATTATTTACTAATATATCTATTTTACCGAAATATTCTATGGTTTTTTTTACAATTTGCTGGCAAAAATATTTATTCGTTATGTCTCCACTAATTAATAAACATTTCCCTCCCAAGTTTTCTATATATTTTTGGGTTTCTTCAGCATCAATATGTTCATTATAATATGGTATTACAACATTAGCACCTTCTTTAGCAAAAGCAATAGCAGCTGCTCTACCAAGTCCACTATCTCCTCCTGTTATAATGGCTACTTTATCTTTTAATTTATTTGATCCTTTATAATTTGGATTATCGAATATTGGTCTTGGCTTCATTAAATGTTCTAATCCTGGTTGAACATTTTGAGATTGCTTAGGAGCCATAATTTTATATTTCGTACTCTCTATGCCAAAATTATCATAATAATTATAAAATTTGTTTCCAAATTCATAATCGTTGTTCATTTTTTATTTTCCTCCTAATAAACAATATGCAATTTAATAATTTATTTGAAAAAATATTGTAAATAAAAAAAGCCATTTTATTTGACTTTTACTTTTAAAAGATTACTTTCATTGACTAATAAAGTACTATATAAAAATAAAATATCTTTATTTTCAAACGATACATATTTCTCGACCATTTCCATACTTATATATCTCAGATCAATTAAGATAATTTTTTGAAAATAAGGTAAAAGCAAAGGAGCTAAACTACTACCAAAAGAATCTCTAAATATTATAAGCTCTTTATTAGTTAAGGCATTAGGACTATTAATTTCTATAAAAGAACTAGGTCCACTTAAAAATAAACTATATGAATCTAAACTTCCTAATTTCTCTTCATCATATATTTCTTTAGTACCATATTCTAAATGCCAAGCAGATGCACTTTTAGTCCATTTATTAGTATAATAGAATAACTCTTCTGGATGAGAAAAAAAACTTCCTTTAGCATAACTAGAACCATGGAAATTATCATATGTTTGTTTAGCAAAAGGCATATCTAAAGTTTTAAAATTAAAGTATTTTCCTAACTCTTTAACTACTTCGAAATAGGCATCTTGTTTTAAATGAATGTCCGTTTTAAAATAATTATTTAGTTGAAATAAATTTGTAATATTTATGTTAGGAATATTAATTTCTTTTTCTAATTGATTATACATTTTAATAAAATCTAATTTTTGATAATTATTATATTCTAAAAAATAACTTTTGTCAGGAATTATAGCATAAAATACTTTACCATTCTTTACGTATTGGCTTGTTATAGTATTTATTTTAGCGCTAAAAGTTGAAATACTTTTTTCATTTAAAGGATAATTCTTTTCTATTAACACATTATCTTTTATATAAATATTATTATTTTCTTTATTACCTAGAATTAATCGATCTACTAAAGAATATAATGAAATGAGAGTATTTCGTAATGGAAATTGATCATTTAAATAACTTTCTAAATTTTTAAAGGGATCTTTTTTTAAATCTTCTCTAGTTATAAGATTTCTACGTTCTACTAAGGATATATTTTTATCTTTAGTAATAAGTCCTACACCAAAGAATAAAAATAGTATAGATATAAAAGATATTACTAATATTTTTTCTTTCATTATTAAAACCTAAAATAAATAAATGGTTGGAAAGTGCTACTAATTATTTTAGTTATAGAAATCAAAAATAAGCCTAATAACCAAAAAATTGTGAGACCATTTAGCCATTTTACTTTTCCTTTCTGTAATTTTTTGAGATAATTTTTTAAAGTTGGTCCACTTCCTATTAAGCAAAATAGGAATAGTACCCCATAATTTTTTAAATAATATATTGTTTCAGTATTAATTAAATCTCCAGTTATTGTAAACATTCCTTTTAAAAATAAAAATAATTCATCTATGTTAGTAAAACTAAAAATAACAAAACTAATGCATACAAATAACAAAGTGTATAAATGCGATATTGGTCCATTTTTTAAATATTTGTTTAAAAAAAGTTTTTCTAATATTAAAAGAACAAAAAAATATATTCCCCATAATATAAAATTCCAACTAGCACCATGCCAAATTCCTGTTAATAACCAGACAATAAAAATATTACGAATATTTTTTAATTTAGTAGTTCTGTTTCCTCCTAAGGGGATATATATATAATCTTTAAAAAAACTTGATAAGGAGATATGCCATCTACGCCAAAAATCAGTGATTGAAGTAGCGATAAAAGGATAGTTAAAATTTTCCTTAAAATTAAAGCCAAAAAATTTTCCTAGGCCAATTGCCATATCTGAATATCCTGAAAAGTCGTAATAAATTTGAAACATAAAACATATTGCAACTAACCAGTAAGAAAGAAAAGACATGTTACTTGCTAATAATTTAGAGCTAAGAAAATACATTCCGTCAGCTAAAATAACTTTTTTAGCAAGGCCAATTATAAATCTTGTAATTCCTTCACTAAAAGTATTAATATTTTCTTTTCTATCACTTAAATCTTTATTTATATCACTATATCTTACTATTGGCCCCGCAATTAATTGAGGGAAAAAAGTAATATACATTAAATATGTAAAAAAGTTTTTTTGACAGCTTACTTTTCTTTGGAAAACATCACAAAGATAACTAATGTTTTGAAAGGTAAAAAAACTTATTCCTAAAGGTAAAATAATATTAAATATTAAAGGATTCTGGTTAAACAATGAAAATGCAATGTTAATAAAAAAGTTAGTATATTTATAATAAATAAGAAAACCTAAATTAATAACAATTCCTAGGATAAACCATTTTTTATTGTTTTGCTTTGCAATAATTATTCCAAAAAGGTAGTTTAAGAAACAAATAAATAATAAAAGAAAAAGATAATTTTTTTCACCAAAGTAATAAAAGAACAGACTAAAGATTAATAAAACATAATTTCTAGCTTTTTTAGGAATTAAAAAATAACATAAAATTAAACATGGCAAAAAAAAGAAGAGAAAGCTTATACTTGAAAATAACATACTTTCTCCTAACTCAATTTTTCAAAATTTTCTTTTATTTTAGGAGCTAAATCATTTGACATAATCAGAACAACTAAGTCCCCTTTAGATAATACATAGGTATTTTCAGCTTCGACACAAATCCATTTTCGAGGATTAGCTTTTTCTTTTATGTCATTTACGACTTGCTCACTATCACTAGCATTTTCTAAACGTATTAATACAACAGAATGTGGTGTTGAACCAGTCATAGATTCACTAGCTATTGCCTCTTTATAATTAGTATTAATAAAGGCATAAAATGCAAAATTTTCACTATCTAAAGGAATATTTTCTAACATCATAGGTTTTTCATCTTCACTGATTCCTTCATATAGTTTATCCATGATATCAGTAAGTGATCCTTCTATATTCTTTTCACCACAACCAGTTAATACAAAACAAAATGCAATTGTACATAATAAATATGCTATTTTTTTCATTTTTTTAACTCCTCTCTAATTTATTATAACACGTATAATACTAAGTAGTAAACTCTTAGTAGTTAGTAAAAAATTTTTGCCAGTTATAGGCAATTTGACAAATTTATGTAAACATGCTATAATTTTATACGTGTGGTGCATTATTCTAGTCACATAAATAATATGAAGGTAGGGCTAAAAATCTACCAATTGTGTGAAAGCACTTTATATATACTGCTTTCTTCGCCCAGATGAGGGTGGGTATATAATTTAAAATTCAAGGAAAAGTTGTAACGGCATACAACCTCATCCTTTTATTGAAGCAAAAAAAAGAAAAAACACATGTCGTGCGTGGTAATGTGGGATAGACGATTTATTCTTGAAAACACTGCTGCAAAAGCGAATAAGTATTATCCATATGTGTTAGGGAAAACCTCTAGAGTGTGTAAATCACAAGGATTAAGGTACGGACTAAGTGGCAATCGAGTAATTAAAATGGTGACATTTAATTATTTTCCTGAAAGAGAAATCACCCAAGGGTAACCGAAGGCGCGAAAATAGAGAAATTCAACTCGACCTAAGCCGTAAAATTAATTTGTGAATTACCACAAAATTTGTATTTTAAAAGTTCTTCGGAACTTTTTTTCATAGAAAGAGGTTGTTTTTAATGAAAAACAAATGGATATTACAAGTATTTATTATTTCGTTTATTTTGTCAGCAGTTTTTAGCGGTATTTCATCATTTATATCTGATTTTAATATAATTTTACTTATTTTTATTCTTTTACTTGTTATAGGAATTGGTATTATTTTCGATATGATTGGAGTAGCTACTTTAACTGCCCAAGAAGCGCCGTTTCATGCTAGAAGTGCTAAGAAAATTAAAGAAGCTAGTGCATCTTTAAAAATGATTAAAAATAGTACCAAAGTTTCTAGTGTTTGTAATGATATTGTTGGTGATATTTGTGGCATAGTTAGTGGAGGTTTAGGAACTACACTTGCACTATATATAATTAATTACCATGGAGTTAATGCTTTAGTTGCTACAACATTAGTTACTTCTTTTATTTCCAGTTTAACAGTTGGAGGAAAAGCTTATTGCAAAAATATTGCGATGAAGAAGAGTGATAATATAGTATTACTAGCAGGAAAAATAATACATATATTTAGTAAATAAAAAATAAAAGTCACATTTTAAATTAAATAATTTGTGACTTTTTTATTTTAATAAATTATTTCATATTTAATAGACCTGTTCGATAACTATTTTAAATTTGCAAAAACTATGTTATCCTAAGATTAGGATAAAGGTAGCTGATATTATGATAAATAATGAAGAGAGATTAAAAAAAAATAAAGGATAAAGAATATCAAAAATTATTTGGAGTAAAAAAGGAAACATTCTATAAAATGCTAAACATTTTGAATGAAAAATATGTTGATTTACATAAATGTGGTGGAAAAAATCCAAAGCTGACATTATTAGATAAACTAGTTATTACTCTAGGATATTATAGAGAATATCGTTCTATGAAAAATATTGCTTTTGATTATGGTGTAGTAAAAAGTACTATATGCGAAAGTATTAATTGGGTAGAGCAACTACCTAAAAAAAGCAATTATTAGAAGATGATATTGAAGTAGAAGCTGTTTTAATTGATGCAACAGAATGCGAAATAGAACGCCCTAAAAAAAACAAAAAGAATGGTATTCAGGAAAAAAGAAAAAACATACAATAAAAACACAAATTATAGCAGATGCTACTACACTTAAAATATTCTCTATTGTGCAAGCAAAAGGAAGTGTACATGATTTTAATCTTTTTAAAAATTCCTATACAGGATTCTCCAAACGAATTAAAGTTCAAGCAGATAGCGGATAAAAAGATTTAAGATATTATCCAATCGATATAGAAACAAAAGAAAAAAACATGGGTTAAGAATGTCATTAATATGTGACATTTATAACTATGAATTAAACTAGTTATCAAACGGGTCTATTGTTCTAATGATTTATATTTATCTTTTAATAAAAGTTCTAAAATATCTTTTTTATTTCTTAGATGTAACATAGTTGAAAGATTTGGATAATGATATTTATTAAATTGTTTTTGATAATAGTTTATTGTTTCTTCTGAAAAGTTATCAGAAAATTCATCTAATAATATTAATATTAATACTTCATCAGTAAGTTGTTTATAGGGAGTTATTCCAAATGGTAACAAAGCATGAGTAGTACCACAACTTTTACAACGTATTCTTTGTATTTTTATTATTTCTGAGTAAAGATGATTATTTCGTAAATATATAACTCCTCGTTCATAAAAAACCATTGAATATATTCTTTAGAATGACAGCAAGGACATTCTAAAGAACCATAATTTACGAGTTCTTGATACTTTTGAAGTTTTTTTGAAAGTTTTTATTGCTTTTTTGAGAATTTAAGATTATCGAAATAGGAAGTTGCTGCTTCTTCTTTCTTTTTACCTTCTCAATCTTTCTATCTACACAAAAAAAGTGCTTGAATTTGCACTTTAATTTATCATATTTTGATTTATTTGTATAATTTATTTTAACGATTTGTTTTATTTTTTTATTATTTTATTTTGATTATCTATAAATTTTGGGTTTTTGGGAAGTGGACTTTACCTTTATTATTTGATACAATTGAGCTATAAAAAATGGAAATGAGTTGTAGTAAATGAAAAAAAGAAAAGTAAAAAAAATATGGATTTTACTTTTAATATTATTATTAATTGGAGGTATTTCTTTATATTTTGTTAATAGCAAAATATTTGATAAGCCTGAAATTATTCCTGATATCAAAGAACCAGAAATAGAAGAGCCAAAAGAAGATCCTAGAAAAGAATATAAACTTTCCTTATTTATGGCAGGAGATGCATTATATCATACTGGATGTTATAAAGACGGATTACAAAGTGATGGTACTTATAATTTTGACTCCCAACTTGTTGATATTGCCCCTATTGTTGCAGATTATGATTTAGCTTATTATAATCAAGAAACTATTCTGGGTGGAACAGAGCTTGGCTTATCTAATTATCCAAATTTTAATTCACCTCAAGAAGTTGGTGATGCATTCATTAAAGCTGGTTTTAATTTAGTTAGTTTAGCTAATAATCATACAATGGATAGAAAAGAAAAAGCTATATTAAATTCAGTAGCTTATTGGAGAGATAAGCAAGGAGTTATGACTGCTGGAAGTTATGATTCTTTTGAAGATCAAGCGAGAAGCCATATTGGAGAAAAAAATGGTATTACTTATGCTTTTTTAGCTTATACTTATGGTACAAATGGCATTCCTGTACCAAAAGGGAAGGAATATTTAGTTAATTTAATAGATGAAGTTAAAATTAAACAAGATGTCTTAGCTGTTAGAGATAAAGTTGATGTTGTAATGGTTGCAATGCACTGGGGTGTTGAATATACTCATGTTCCTACTACTATTCAAAGAAATCAAGCACAATTTTTAGCTGATTTAGGCGTTGATATTATTATTGGATCACATCCTCATGTTATCCAACCCATTGAACATGTTGGTGATACAATAGTAATATATTCATTAGGTAATTTTATTTCTGGACAAGATGATTTAATGAAAAAAATAGGCTTAGTTGCTTCCTTAGATATTCATAAAGTAGTAGAAAATGATGAGACAACAATTACGATTGATAATGTTAAAGGTGACTTAGTTTATACTTATCATAGAGGTTATAGAAACTTTAGAATAATCCCATTTTCTAAATTAACTAACGCTGAATTAGGTCAAGATGTAGCAACAATTAAGGCTAAATATGAAGCAATTATAAATAAAAATGATCCAAGTATTTTAGTTGGAACTCTTGGTTAAGATTTTAATAAAATTAAAAGGAACTATTTTTTAGTTCCTTTATTTAGACTCCTACCTGCTCTTTTTCTAAAATTCCAAATGATTTAGCAAAAGTTTCTAAATCATCAATTATAAATAAGTCACTACTCCATTTTCCTGGCCATACTGCATATAAAGTAGTAACTCCTTCTGTAGCATTATAATATGCATTTATTACATTTTGAATATCAGATTTATTTTTGTGATTTATGCGTACTACTTTACCATCCTTATAAACTTCAAAATAGCAAAGTAAAGAACTACAATAAGGAAATATTTCATTATCTCTGGCACTTCTCATATTACTTTCCTTTCAATATTAAATATTATAAATCATTAATAACACCATTGATTAAGTTTAAATCTGATGGAATTATTGTTTTAATATTTGCTAAATCAAAAATAGCTAAAGGTATAATTGCTCCAGGTCTTGCTCCATCCATCCATTTTGGATTGCCTGGCATTAACTTATATAAATTTTCTAAAGAATATTGTTTATCAAAGAATATTTTTTTAGTTCCTTCAACATAGTTTTCATAAGAAACTTTATATTGATGAATACCATCATCAAATAAATCATTTGGTTCAAGTAAGAAATTAGTTAATTTTTCAAATCTCTCTTCTCCACCAGTAAAGATAGCACAATCATAATCATTATCAAATGAAACATCTTTTAATTTTTCTTTTACAAAATCATTTATTTCTTTAATTGATACAGCACTGATGCTTTCATTTACGGTAGGAAATTTATTCATTAAATCCGCAACACCTATTACTAAATTTTTTCGTTCTGTAATATTATCATTCATAAAAGTAATTAATTCTGTAGTTTTACCTCCCATGTTTATAATCATTACTTTTTTATTGTTATAACTATTTTCCATAGCTTTTCCTAAATAGTAGTTTTCTATACCATGGCTAATTATATTAAAATGTAAATCTAACTTATCATTAAATTCTTTAACTAATTCTTTTTTTCTTTCATGCGTAAGCTCTCTAAATATGCCTGTCACATAAATATTTGTATTATAGTAATTAAAATTGTATTTATCTTTTAATTCTTGAAAGTAGGAAAATAATTCTTTTTTATTATTTTCACTTATTCCATTTTCTTTAGAAAAATCGTTTTTAAAGTAAATTGAACGTTCTTCTAATAAATTAAGATTTTGTTCATAACTATATACTTTGATTGTTGATGAACCTAAATCAATATAATATTCTTTCATTCTTTATCACCTAAACTCATTATATACTATCCATTTAATATCTTCAATAGATTTATCTATATTAAATCTCCCATTTCCTATAGGGTAATATACAGAATAGAAAGCATAATTTTTACCATTTATCTTTTTTATAAATTTTTTCTTACGACACTTAGATACTGAAACATTTTCATTTAAAACAATAGAACTTACTTGATTACCAAATAAAATTATTATTTTAGGATTAATTATTTCTATCTCTTTTAATAATAAATCTAAATAATTTTCATAAACACTATTAGGAAGAGGTCTAGCATCTATTTGGGTACATTTTCCTAAATTTGTTATAAAATAATTATGTTTTTTAATATCTTCATAAACTAGTTCAGCAAATTCATAGGTCCATTCATTACTTTTTAGAGATTTTATGGTTTTATAAATTTTATCATTAAGTAAATTGACATTATAAAATAAATCCCAAATGTTTTTGGTACCAATCCAAGGAGATTTTATGCCTTTCCAAGATTTATTTGAAGCAATAATCCTTTTAGTTGGATTCATGAAGACAAAACAAATATCTGGATTATTAGTACTACCTCCGTAATAAATTGAATCTAAATCTTTAGCGCCATATTCTAATTGTAACTTATCGTACTCTTTTTTTAAATCGTCTAATGTCATTTTTTTAAGTTCCTTAACTAATAAAAAGATTATGTTTTTTAGTTATTTTTAGATATAAATAAATTATTATTATAGAGCATAAGAAACCTGTTATAACATCACTGAAGTAATGGACACCAATATATATTCTACTAACTCCTATGCTTAGTATTAAAATACTTAGTAAGCTTATTAATAAA
>CAOKUH010000036.1 GCA_948472605.1 uncultured Mycoplasmatota bacterium | reverse complement strand
CAGTAAAAGATTTATCAAGAGATCCAGAGTTTGTAGGATACTATAATTTAGAAGAAGCCCATAAACAAGATTTAATAGCAGCAGAGGATTATGGATTTGAAAAAGGAATGAATAGACTAAAAGAAACAGCTAAAAAACTTCTTAAAATGGGATTAGGAACACCAGAAGAAATATCTAAAGCAACAGAACTATCAATAGAGGAAATTATAGAATTAAAAGAAGAAATTGAAAAAATATAAAATACAAATAAAAACAACCTTAGTTTTAATTAAACTAAGGTTGTTTACATTTATCGAAACAATTAACAAAATTTAATAATTAATTGTTTCTACTAGTATTATATACATATTTTATAAAAATATACCTAAATAAATTTATTTTCATAAAAACTTTTAATTGATATTAAAATCTTTTCAATACTTTTGTCATTAAATGGCTTATTTAAAACATCTAAAATAGGGTAGTCAAAAGCTTTTTGAATGGTTTCTTCAGTATCATCTCCAGTAATAATAACTACTGGTATTTTTTCAATTAAATTATATTCTTTCAAATATTTTAAAACATCAAATCCATTTATACCTGGCATATTTAAGTCTAATAAGATAGTATAAACGTCATTATTTTGCAAACAAGATATTGCTTCATTGCCATCATTAGCTTTTAAAATTTTATAATCATTTGATATATTCTTTTCTAAAAAATTTAAAATAATATTAGAATCATCAGCAATCAAAATATTTTTTCTTGTTTCACCAGTTTCGTTAAAATAACTATTAAGTAATAAGATAATTTTACGTGCAGTATTTAATACATCATTATAATTACTAATTATATAACTTCCGTTGCTTGCTTTTCCTTGCAATTCATGATTTAAAAATACTTCTGAATCTTTCATAAACCCTAAATATTTTAACTCACTTTTTATACTATGAGCAAGTATCGCATAATTTTGCCAATCAGCATCATTCTTAAACTTTTCTAAGTTAGCTAACTTAGAATTTAAAGTGTCTTTAAATTCTTTTAAACTTTCATTATAAGATTCAATATCACCCCATAATTCCAAAGCAGCATTAACATCTACATTATTAGATTTTAATAAATCAATATTATTCATTTTCTTTACCTCCTAAATATTTTTTTAAAACTCTATCTAACTCATATCTATCAATTGGTTTAGCTAAATATGCATCAAATCCAGCATTTAAATATTTTTCGTCTGTTCCTTCAATAGCATCAGCTGTTAAAGCAACAACAGGAATATCAAATCCTTCAATACTTTTAAGTCTTCTAAGAGTTTCCACACCATTCATTTTTGGCATCATAATATCCATTAAAATTAAATCAAAAGTTTGTGTTTCCATCATTTCTAAAGCTTCAAAACCACTTTCCACCATTTTCACATTAAATTTATAGGGTTTTAATATTTGATTAGCAACTTTTAAATTTATTTTTGAATCATCAACAATTAGTATTCTTTTACCATTATGGGAATTATAATCAATTTCAATTTCTTCAGTACTTCCAGAAGGTATTTCCATACTAATTATTTCTTGTTCAAGATATATTCTAAATACCGATCCACTTTCAAACTTACTATCAACAGTAATTTTTCCACCCATCATTTCTGTCAAACTTTTTGTAATAGCAAGACCTAAACCAGTACCTTCAATAGTTGTATTTTTGTCCTCTTCAATTCTTTCAAATTTATTAAATAATTTACTTAAATTTTCTTTTTTTATTCCTCTTCCTGTATCTTTAACAGCAATATATAATAAACATTTTTTAGTATCAGTTCTATTAACACAAGTAACATTAAATTCTATTTCGCCTTTATCTGTATACTTGGCAGCATTAGTTAAAAGATTTAAGATAACTTGTTTAACTTTTCCCATATCGCCTTTTAAAACTCCAGGAAGATCAGGAGATATATTAATTTTAAAATTTATTGGTTTTTCATTAATTCTTGGGCTAATTAATTTGCATAAAGAATTAAATACTTCTCTAGGATTATATTCTTTTTGAATAATCTCCATTTTATTGGCTTCAATTTTTGAAATATCCAAAATACCATTAACTATTTCTAATAAATTTTTGCTAGCTTCAACGACATCTTTTGCAAAATCTTTAGTCTCTTCTAAGTCTTTGGAAGAAAGCATACACTCACTAAAACCAACAATTGCATTAAGCGGAGTTCTAATTTCATGAGACATATTTGATAAAAATTCTGTTTTAGCAGTATTCGCTTTTTCAGCTTGCTCTTTCGCAATATTTAATTGTTCAATCATTTTGACATCAGGATTTTCAATGGTAAAGTACATTAAAAATGATACTATAGTCATGGGAAGGGTAATTAATAATAATTGTATTCCGAAGATACCCATTAACATTTCTACCAAAAGAATTAGAACAAAAACCATAAGAGGCAAAGCTTTAGATTTTTTGATTTTTTTAAAATAAGTTATAATTAATACTATATTTATGAGAATTAATATTATGCACCATAAAAACATAAAATTACTTGCTGCTCCAGTCGATGAGATAAGAAGTTCGTTATCGTAAGTGTGTGTAACTGGTAATATAAATATTAATAAGGGAATAATTATTAAAAGGAAAATTATCGATCCTTTTTTTTTCTTTAAATTTAAAAATTTTAGATTTGCATCATCTTCAATAACAACTAATATATAAATTGTATGTAAAAATAACCAAATACTATTAAAAGAATAATATAATTTTTCTGTAAAACTAATAATTAATTCTAATTTATTACTAGCATTTAAATAAAATAACAATTCTCCTATTAAACAAACTATATTACATATTAATAAAGCACTATAGATACTATTTTCTTTGGTTGCTACTTTCTTTTTAGGAAAATATATAAAACTTAAAAGAATAGCTAGTAGCATACATATTACATTAACTGTAATCGAAATTAATCTTAATTCATTTATACTCATATTATCACCTATATTAATTGTATCAAATATTTTTATAGTGATAAAGTGATTTTTGCCTAAAAAAAAGAAAAAAGTTTTATTTTGTTCTTTTTTCTACAATAATTGTAATTTCTTTGCTAGTTTCATTCCTTCTTCAACATCACGTTCCATCGCTTTAAGATTTGCTTTTCCACTTGCCATATATGGAATTTCTTCTTTTATGATAATATCTTGAAGAGTAGCATAAGGTGGAAATTGATTTTTCATTACTATTCTAATATTTTCTCTAATTTGTTCAGTACTATAATTTTTATCTATAACTATGCATGCAACAGGGGCTAGATGTTCTTCATGGTTTTCATCAGGTGCGGCAATAACTGAAACTTTAATAACTCCATGAACTTTAGAAATAGCAGCTTCAATCTTTTCTGGATAAACTTTATCTGCAGGATAAACGGAAATAACTCGTTTCATTCTTCCTGTAGCTTTTAAAAATCCTAAATCATCAATGTATCCTAAATCACCAGTATGAATCCATATTGAACCATCAGAATGCTCTCTTAAAACTTCTTTAGTTGCTTCTTCATCTTTATAATAGCCAATCATTGGAGTATAAGAATTGATACAAACTTCTCCTTCTTCATTAAATTCTTTTTCTTCTAAAGTATCTGGATCAAATATACCAAGTAAAGTTTTTACATAAGGTATACCAATTTTTCCTTTTATAGTTGTTTCTTTATTCATTCGTAAAACTGCAGAAGATGAATTTTCTGTACAACCATATCCATAGCCTAAATAACATGGCAAGAATTTTTCTGCTCTATCTTCAAATTGAGGAGTAATAACCTCACCACCGATTCCAGCGGTTTTAACAAATCCTTCTAAATCTTCTTTTGTAATCCCACTATAAATTAATAAATCAATTAAAGCTGAAACTAAACATAAGTGATTAGGTTTTTCTTCCATAATTAAACTTGCAAAATTTTCTGGTGCAGGCATTTTCCTTAAAATATTAACCATACCAGCACATAAAGCAAGATGACTACTTGAAATAGCTGCAGAAGCTGAAAACAAAGCCCATACTCTTAGCCATCTATCTCCAACATTATAATCAAGATGAGAATTTAATAATTGATAAACTATAATATTAAATCCGTTATCATTTATCATTACATTTTTAGGTTCCCCAGTAGATCCACCAGTCTTAGCCATAAATAATAAATCATATGAAGAACGATTTATTGGTGGCATTTGATAATTATAACCATATTCTATAAATTGCTTCCATGATATAGTTCTTTCATCATTAGATTTAATAGGATTCTTACTAACATTTATAATATTTTTTATATTTGTATTTTTATAGATTGCTTCTTCTAATTCTAAAGTAAAATCATCATTCGATATAAAGAAGAATTCAGTAGGTAAAGCATTAATTGAATTACATAAACTTTCTATAGGTGTTCCTTGAACAACAAAACTTACAGCACTTCCAGCTTGACCAGCTCCATAAAGTAAATATAATTCATGCGGTAGATTTGATGGTAGCATCCCAAATGCTAAATTCCCTTTTTTTACGCCGATTTTATGAAGAGCTAAAGTAGTTTTGTCAATATTTTCAAATAATTCTTTGTATGTAAGAATGTATTTAATTGAATCCTCTTCATAATCTAAAGCTACTAAATCCAAGTTATTTTTGTTCATTTCTTTTAAATATTCAGTTGCACTCATTGTTGGAAGAGGGTTTTGAATATGTTCCTCTTTAAAATATGCAAGATGAACTTTATCTAAAGATGGAAAATTGGTTCTAGGACCCTGAATATTTCCTAATGCCAAATCTCTTAGATATAAATCACGTTTAACTTTTTCTTCGTAAGTTAAATTTTGTATTTTTTTACGATACTCTAATAATTGTTCTCTTTTATTGTTACTGCTTTGTAAATTTTCTTTTTCCATAAAATACCTATCTTTCCAAATAAAACTATATTATATATGTTTTATAATTTCAATAAAAGTATTGCAAAAAGTATCTTATATGTTACAATAATGCGTAAAAAGGAGGAATTGGTTATATGGATTATGATGCTAATTATATAGATAATTCTTTTGATGCTGATGAATTAAATAAAATGTTTGTGAAAGAGTTTATTCGTTTTCGAAAAGAAAATAATTTAACGCAAGATTTATTTGCTAAATTTTCTAATGTTTCGAGAACAAAAATAGCGCGAATTGAAAATGGTAGTTCATCTCCTAGTGTTTTAAGCTTATTAAAAATATTAGGACCCATTGGATATACTATTAAAATAGAAAAGGTAAAAAAAGGAAGATAATTTATGAAAGTACAATCAAAAAAAGAAAAAAGTCATAGACAAAAAAGTAGTGAATATGAAAAGACTTCTATTAATAATGTTTTATATAGAGGTAACTTTTCTTTAGCATTAAAGAGTATCCAAGATTATATAAAAAAATATCCTAAAGATATAAAAGCTTTAACCATGTATGGTAAATTACTTAGATTAAGTAAAGAAACAGAAAAGGCTGATGAAATTCTTTCTAGTTTAGTTCCATTGTTTCAAGGTCAGAAAGAATTAGGATTTATTTTAATTGAGTTAATTTATTTAAAATTAGATACATATGATTATGCAAAAGCTTACGATTATTTTAGATTGTTTCAATCCTTAACATTTGATAATGATTTAATTAATAAATCTTTGCCTTCATTTTTGACAAAGACTTTATTAGAGAAAAAATTAAATATTTATAAACCTATTATTGAAAGAGAATATTATAATTATTTTGAACGCCAAGTTATAGCATATGATGAAGCAGAATTATTAGGACATACAACTATTTTTAATGCCCATCAAAATTTAAGTGATTTAAATGGTTATATAAGATTTAATTCAGAAATTGATATAAATAATTTATATGAAGATATAAAAAAAGTAATATCTAATTCTATAAAAACACCGAATTATAATCTTTTTGATACTTATTTATTTTATTATCCTAATATAGGTTTTGCTAAAGATGGAGCTATTAATCATTTAAAAGTTTTAGTTTATCCAAATAGTGATAATTTTGATATAGTTGAATTTGCTCCATATAGAATAAAATATTATCAAAGTTTTATTAATGATTTTTTTGAATTACAAGCTTTAGAAGAATTAAAAAGAAGTCTAAGATAATAAAAAAACATTGCAAAGACAAAAATTCTAGGTTAAAATTTTATTAGTAGGTGGTAAAGTGAATAAGGATAAAAAAATGTTTTTAGGTATAATACTATTATTACTTGCATTTATGATATTTATTAGTATTATTGTTTTTAAAGATAAAAAAGTGGAAAATATAGTTAATAGTGATGCCATTAGTTTTAAAAAAGAATATGAAGCTTTGAATAATGTTGTGAGAGATAAAGATGGTAAAACTATAAAAGAAATAACTATAAATTCTAATAATCCTGTAGAAATTTTAACGGAAGAAAAAGCAATATCTTTATTAGAAAACGGAACAGGCATAATTTATTTTGGATTTCCTGATTGTCCTTGGTGTCGTAGTATGTTACCAGTTCTTTTAAATACTTTAGATAATATGAGTATTAAAAAACTTTATTATTTGAATATAGGTAACATTAGAGATACTCTTATATTAGGGGAGAAAAATAAAGTTGAAATTAAAGAAGAAGGAACAAAAGGATATTATAAAATTTTAGAATTAATGGATGATGTTCTTGAACCTTATTATTTAACCAGTAAAGATGGCAAGAAAATAGATACTAAAGAGAAAAGATTAATGGCCCCAACAATTGTAGCTATAAAAGACGGAAAAATAGTAGATATTCATGTGGGAACTGTCGAAAGTCAAAAAAATGGTTATGATGATTTAAGTGATAAAGAGAAAGAGGAATTACAAGATCGTTATATAAAACTTATTAAGACAATTTATGAAGTAGAATGTAATGAGGCATGTTAAAAACTTAAAGGGTAATATTATTAACTTAATAAGATGGAATTAAAAATTCTGTCTTTTTTGATAAAATAAAAATATAAAATTTAACAAGAAAATGTAGAATAAAAAATTAACTATAAAAAATAAAACTTGTACCTAATAAATTTCTATTTTATAATAAGTAAAAAAGAGGTAGATTAACATGAAGATAAAAGAAATTAATAAAAAAAATGAAGGTGCCTTATGAAGTTTACAACGTTACTACCTGCTGATAAATATGTTGTAATTAATAGAACCATGTTAACAGATAAAGAAAGAAAAAATTTAATTAGTCTTTATGAGCCTATTATTGGGTATGCAGCTGTAAGTCTTTATCTAACTTTATGGCGTGATTTAGACAGATTAGAACTTGTAAGTATGGATTATAATCATCATCATCTTATGGGCATTTTAAAATGTAGTTTAGATATCATTAAAGAAGCTAGAAGTGCTTTAGAAGCCGTAGGACTAATTAAAACCTATATAAAAGAAGGAGATATTAATAGTTATGTTTATGAATTATATTCTCCAATGAGCCCTAAAGAGTTTTTTGCTCATCCTATATTTAGTATTGTATTATATAATAATTTGGGAAAAAATGAATATGAATTATTAAAAGCAGAATTTCAAGAATATAAAATCGATTTAAAAGAATATACTGATATTACTAGTACTTTAAATGAAACTTATAAATCAACTAATCAAGTAAGTTTTAATGCTTTAGGTACTAATGAAACACCGATTACTTTGCAAGATCAAGTTGATTTTGATTTGCTATTTTCATCAATTCCTAAGGGTATAATTAATGAAAAAAGTAGTAATAAAAAACTAAAAGAATTAATAAATAACTTATCATTTATATATAATTTAGATACTTTAAAAATGGTAGAAATGATTAGAATGGTTATAAATGATAAAGGATATATTGATAAGGAAGAATTAAGAAAGACTGCTAGAAAATATTATCAATACCAAAACAACGATAAATTACCAACATTAATTTATCGTTCTCAGCCAGAATATTTAAAAAATCCAGAAGGAGATAATACAAAACGAGGAAGAGTAATATACTTTTTTGAAAACACAACACCTTATGATTTTTTAAAATGGCGTTATAATGGAGGAAATCCTACAAATCATGATTTAAAAATTTTAGATATGTTACTTAATGACATAAAATTAAAGCCTGCTGTTGTAAATGTTTTAATAGACTATGTTCTTCAAAAAAATGATAATAGACTTGTTCAAGCTTTTGTAGAAACTATAGCTGGTCAATGGAAAAGACTTAATATTGAAACAGCTTTAGATGCCATGAATATTGCCGAAAAAGAACATAAAAAATATAGTAAGAAAATAACCAATCCTAAAATTGATAAAACTATTGAACCAGTATGGTTTAATGAAAAATTAGAAAGTGAAAATATGACTGAAGAAGAAAAAGATGAATTAACTAACATCTTAAATAAGTATAAAAATTGACAAAATGCCTATAATATGTAATAATATCTGCCATAAAAAAGGGGAAAATCACATGAAAACGTTAAAAAATAAAGAAGAATTAGAGATATTTTTTAATAATTATGTTTCAATTATCTCTAGTAGAATAAGAATATCAAAACAAGCTAACATAAGCGATGAAGAAAAATTAGCTAATTGTAACTATGCCAAAAATATATTTGTTAAATTATTTAATAATATCAAAGATTTAATTTTAGAAGATGAAGAATTAGCTAAAAAATTATTAAGTGGAGACTTTGCAACAATCTTCATGAAACAAACACCAATGTTTGTAATCTTGGATTTTTTATATTGTTTAGTTACTAATTATATAGATTTAACAGAACAAGAAAAAAAAGCTTATGAAGAATTAATTGATTATACTAGAAATCTTAAATATGAAGCAAATATCGCCCAAAATTGGCACATAAATCCTGAAGTATTACCATTTTTAGTAAATAATAAAGTCATAAGTGAAGCATCATGTGTTAATAATAAAGTCTCTTTTAAAAAAAGAACAAAATATGGCAAAGAAGTATATGATAGCTATCAAAGTACAATATCTGCTTATAAAATTTTTTATCCAAATCAAAATAAAAATATAGATGATTATCAATTTAATTATGACTATGAAAAATTTCCTGAACTTACAAGTGAAAATATTTGGGGATGCTTTGGTACTAATAAATTTCATGAGTGGGGTAATTGGAATTTAAATAAACATAATTATAATTTAATATTATTTAAAGAACAAAAAGACAAGCTAATTAGCAACTATCAAAAGTTAGTCCAATATAAAATTAACAATGATTTAAGAGAAAAAAATAAAGTAGCTATAGAAAGTATAAAACCTTATTTTGAAGATAAGAATTTGCAAACTTTTAAAGTTAAATCAGATCTTCCATGGGATGATGAACTATTAAAAATAGTTAATTACTATTTAGAACAAATACATTTATCATATAATTATTATCTAAAAAATAATGGTCTAAAAAGTTTTAATGAAGCCTTAGAAGATGAGACATTTGTTAATGAAATAATTAGTTATATATATAGTATTCATAATTTAAATACAGAAATAATTAATGATTTAAGTGAAAAAATAGTTAATTATTATGCCAAAAAGAAAGATAAAGAATATCAAAATAGCTTATTAAATTCACTTAAAAGATTACCAATATCTATTTTGTTTTTATATAGTCAAAAAATAACCAAAAACATTTTTGAACGTTTAGAACTAAATAGAATATTAAGACAAATCAATATAAATTATTAAAATCAGAGAAAATTCTTTGATTTTTTGTTTTATATAAGATTGTATTATATTTAATATTTTGTTAAAATAATGATTAGTATAAGAGGTGTTATATGGACGATAAGACAACTTTATTTGATATTACTTTGTTTAAGCAAGCTCAAATAGAGTACACAATCAAGCAAGTATATCAAACATTAATGGAAAGAGGATATGATCCTGTAAATCAACTAGTGGGATATTTAATTTCGGGAGATCCAGGATACATATCAAGCTATAATGATGCTAGAGAATTAATTCAAGAAATAGATCGTGAATTAATTGTGGCATTTTTATTAGAACATTATTTAAAATGAGATATTTAGGTTTAGATTTAGGAACAAAAACTTTAGGACTAGCTACTAGTGATAAAACTAATACAATATCATCTCCATTAAAAACAATTCGTTATCAAAATTATGATGAATTAATACTAGAACTAAAAAAAATCGTAGGAGAAAAAGATATAGGAAAGTTTATTTTAGGTTATCCGAAAAATATGAATAATACTTTAGGGCCAGCTGTAGAAAGAACATTGGAGTTTAAGAAAAAATTAGAAAGTTCGTTTGATTTACCAATTATACTAGTTGATGAAAGACTATCGACAAATGAAGCAGAAAATATTTTAATTAGTACGGATACAAAAAGAATGAAACGAAAACGTATTATAGATAGTTACGCTGCTGCAATTATATTAGATACATATTTAAAAGAAAGTAGGGATTAATGTGGATACCAAAAATAGTGTATTTACTGCTAAAAATGATAAAGGTGAGTCTAAAACATATGAAATAATTTTTAAATTTGATTCAGAAGAAACAAAAAAAAGTTATATTATATATACAGATAATGTTAAAGAGAAAAACAAATTAAAGGTTTATGCCAATGTTTATGATAAAACGGGAAGAAGCAAGGAGCTTTTACCAATTGAAACAGAAAAAGAATGGAATACAATTGAAACTTTTTTAAGTAAATTAGAAGGTGAAGTAAATGAAGAAAAAGCTTAAACTTAAAAAACGTGTTGTAATTATTCCTCTAGTATTTTTAATTTTAATCTTTTTAATGGTTGGAGTATATGGCTATTCTTTAAAAAGTGTTAGTAAAACTAGTGATGTTGTAACCTTTATTGTAAAATCTGGAACAAGTAAAAAAGGAATAGTTGATGATTTAAAAACAGCTGGACTTATAAAAAGTAAATATGCTTTATTAATTTATTTATATTTTAATAATGATATAAAACTCCAAGCTGGAAAATATGAACTTGATCGTAATATGGGGGCTATTGATATTCTTAATAAAATCAGTAGTGGAAATGTTTTAATTGATACAATTTCTCTAACCTTTGTTGAAGGAAAAACTATATCAGATCTTATAAAACTATTAAGTGATAAACTTAATAAAGATGAAAGTGATGTAAAAGCTGTTATTGAAAATAAAGAATTTATTAAAGAATTAATAGAAAAATATGATTTTTTGACAGATGAAGTTTTAAATGGTAATATTTATTATGCACTGGAAGGTTATCTATATCCTGATACCTATACAGTAAAAGAAGATGCCTCTATTGAAAGTATAATAACAACTATGCTTGATAATACTAAAAATAAATTAGCAAGTTTAGATTTTTCAAATACTAATTATACTATGCATGAAATACTAACTATGGCATCAATTGTGGAACTAGAAGGTGCAAATGAAAATGATAGGGCATCATTTGCTCAAGTAATTTATAAAAGATTAGAACTAGGTATGACTTTAGGAATGGATACAACTACTTATTATGCTGTTCAAAAAAAACGTAATGAAGGTTTAACAATAGCAGATTTAAATATGGTAAACCCTTATAACACAAGAACTACAAATAATACTATGGCTGGTAAATTACCAGTAGGACCTATTGGCAATCCTTCATTAAGTGCTATTAAAGCAGTGTTAAATCCAAGTGATACTAATTATATTTATTTTGTCGCAAATACTTGTACAGGTGAAACATTCTTTAATGAAACTTACGAAAACCATTTAGCTAAAAGTAGAGAGTTAAAAAGTATTTGTGCAACAAACTAAGGAGAGAAGTTTATGAAACAGTATATTTTAGAAATGGAACAATATGCTAAAGAAAAAAATGTCCCAATAATTGAAAAAGATTCAATTGCTTATATTATGAAGTATATAAAATCTCATAATGTAAAAAATATTTTAGAAATAGGAAGTGCTATTGGCTATTCTGCAATATTAATGGCATCAGCTAGTAAAGAAGTAAAAGTAACAACAATCGAACGAGATGAAACACGTTATATGGAATGCTTAAAAAATGTCAAAAAATGTGGTTTTGATAAAGAGGTAAATGTAGTATTTCAAGATGCTCTAGATGTTAATTTAGTTGGAGTATCTTATGACTTAATATTTATTGATGCCGCAAAAGGTGGATATAAAAAATTCTTTGAGAAATTCAAATATTTCTTAGCTCCAGGTGGAGTAATCATTACTGATAATTTAAAATTTCATGGATATGTTGGAAAAAAAGAAACAATTGATAGTAAAAATCTAAGAGGAATAGTTGACAAAATTGAAAGTTATATAGAATTTTTAAAAACTAATGAAGAATTTAACACTGAATTTATAGATGTTGGTGATGGAATTAGTTTGAGTACAAGAAAAGATGAAAACAAATAATTATTTAATTACATTTACAAACAATGATTTATTAAAATTGAAAGTTAAAAATATTAACTTTCTTTTTCCAATTAAAGACTATTCTGTAGGATTTATAAAAACTTTTTTATTAGAAGATATAAATATTCCCAACTCTTATATTTATATAAATCGCGTATTAGATAAAGAAGCAATTAGCAAATTAAAAGAAGATTTACCTAAATTAAACAAAAATATAATAGGTATTTGTTTTACAGATTTGGGAATTATTAATCTTATCAAAGAATTAAATATTAATTTAAAACTTATTTATATGCAAAATCATAATACAACGAATTATGAATCAATAAATTATTATCTAGAATATGTTGATAGTGTTTTAATAAGCACAGATATCACCGAAAATGAAATAATAGAGATTTTAGATAAAGCTAAAAAAAAATTAGTCATTCCTTTTTTTGGTTTAGTTGATGCAATGTATTCAAGAAGAACTTTATTAACTAATTTTAAAGATAAATTTAATTTAGAAACTCAAAATATAGAAAATTTATATGAGAGTACTTCTAATCAAAACTTTTTAGCAATTGAAAACAAATATGGAACAATATTATATTCAAAAAAATATATAGATTATCGCCATATAGAACATCATAATATTTTATATCGTTTTATTAATCCTATTAATTTAGATTTAAAAACAATAGAGAGTATTTTAAACTATGAAAATTTAGATGATATTAGTAATAAAGGATTTTTAAATACAGAAACATATTATAAATTAAAAGATAAAAACTTATAAATTTTTTAGAAAAAATTAGTATAAAAATAGAAAAGATGACTAACTATTAGAAGTCAAGGGCTTTTTGATAGTTTGTTATAAATTGGAA
>CAOKUH010000035.1 GCA_948472605.1 uncultured Mycoplasmatota bacterium | reverse complement strand
AACATATTTTCTGTTTTTAGAATATGCTAGTTTAGTTTCGCAAGATGTCTAATATAAAATTCTAAATTCATTTCGAGTTAATTCTACTTCCATATCTCCCTTTTTGAGTAACGATAAATGAAGATCAAGTATATAACCATTTTTACTTATCTCTTTATAATTTTTAGGATTCGATAGGTTAATGGCTCTTTTTATTTTCTCTAATAAAATCATAATGTCATAAGGTTTGGTAATGAAGTCTATTCCTCCAACTTCAATGCTCATTAGTTCATCTTTTGTTGTATCTCGGCTAGTAACAAATATTACTGGAATATTTTTATCTAATTTAATTTGTTTACATATTTCAAATCCGTTTTGAAAAGGGAGATTTATATCAAGCAAAATCAAATCTGGATTACAATCTTTCAGTTCCCCACAAACATTTTCAAAGTTCTCTATAAGTATCACTTCATACTTATTTCGCTTTAATAATTTTTCTAATTCTTCTCTGATTTTACTATCATCTTCAATTATTGCTATTTGCATTATTAACCTCCCTCTAAACTGTTAGACTTCTTTTATATTTCTTTTAAAACTAAAATATGTGGCAATATAATATATTGCATAAATCACTAAAAACTCTACAAGCGTTCCTATAAAATAAGACAAATAAATCGTATTACTGTCAAGCATTATTTTATAGATATTGTTTATTGATGTGATTAAGCAAAAGTTAAGTATAATTGGATATATAATAGGAATACCAAATAATATTAGCAATTGCTTTCGTACTGTTTTATAAAGATTATCATCTCTTACTCCTAAATTACTCAAAACTTTATATCTATACTTATATTTATTAGAATCACTTAATGATTGAATAGCAATAATAGTTCCAACACTTGCTATAAAAATAAATGCCATATAAATACAAATTGTTGATATTATCATAACCATAGTATTTGTTTCTTCGATAAGTTCTCCTTTAACCATTACATTATAACTTGTATTTACTGTTTTTCCATCCTCATCTATATAAGTTAGATGATCCTTTAACTTTGTTTTGATTTTTTCTTTTAATTCTGTTTTTGTCTTTTCTACTGTATTTACTACTAGATGGCTTTCATTTGTTTCTAATCCGTTTACAGACATATCTGGAACAATAATAGTATAGTCTGTATTAGATAATCTTGGAAAAAAGTTTTTTGTCATAATCTCTTTTCGATTTAATTCTATACCATTTGATAAAGTAATCTTGTTTATTTCATTAAAACTTTCATCATTTTTATGCTTAAAATATACTACTACACTATATTCATTATTTTTTAGAGTTATTTTGTCTTTTCCTCTTAATTCTAATAACTTATTATAATCACTTAATTTTATAACTGCATCATATTTCTTCTCATCACTTTTATACTCATACACAGGAAATACTTTTAAATATTTAGCATTCCTATCTTGATACACATCATAGATAAAGTCATTTTTTATTGTATAATCTTCTTTAATAACTTTTAAATAATCATTTAGATTTTCTTTTTTATCAGAAACTGAAACATCATAGGGTGAGTCTAGTTCTATTTTATAATCGTATGCTCCTTTATTTAAACTGGATATATTTAAAAATAGTATTGAAAGAGTAATAAGCATAGATAAAGTTCCAAATACAAACCCAAGTGTCTTTGCTTTTGCACTAAAAGTTCTTGCTATAAATAGATTATCTTTACTATACTTTATTTTCTTATTTTTAAGGACAACAGATAGTATAAAATCCCCTACACTAATCATTACTCCATATATACTGATAATCAAAAGGACAAAGCATATTAAAACTGTATTCATAATGCTAGAATCTTGTAGAACTTCTGGCTTTAATTTCAAATTCCACAAAAATAAAGCAATAATTCCCAAAGTAATACTTAATAAAAATATAATGTTTCTATGTTTTTTGGACTTTGTAATTTTCTTTTCATTTTGTTTTTCTAAATTTAACAAATCGTGAATTGATGATTTTTTCATTCTTCTATTTGCACGCCATAATACAAGAAGATAAATAAGGGCAAAATAGATAAAAAGTAAAATAAATGATTTTAGATTGAGTTCAATAAATATTGCTTGTGGCCATTCGAGTAATCTCACTATAAAAATAGATAGAAATTGACTTATGGCAAATCCTATTGGCATAGACACGAGAAGTGCCACAAACCCCAAGAGTAAATTCTCTAAAAGAAACATTTTATTTATTTTTCTTTTTTTAATTCCAAGTAATGCGTACATTCCGAACTCTTTACTTCGTTTTTCAAATATAAATTTTGTTGTGTAGTTAATCAAAAAACAAATTACTCCTAAAACAATAACATTTATACCATACATTATATATTGAAAATAAGTTAATCCCTGTGATAATTCCATTACTGCTTCAGAAGTTGAAATTAAATTAAGGGCAAAAATTAGTGAAAATGAAATAATAATCGTTATTAAATATATCACATAATCTCTGGCACTTCTTTTTACATTTCTTACTGCTAATTTACCTAACATTGCCTACATCACCTCCTAGTAATGTAAGCATATCAATAATTTCATTAAAAAATTCTTTTCTCGTTTTTTCTCCTTTTACTATTTCATTAAAAATCTTACCATCTTTTAAGAATAGCACTCTTTCACAAAAACTAGCAGAAAGAGAATCGTGTGTAACCATTAAAATTGTTGCCTTTAATTCTTTGTTCATTTGTTCTAAAGTTTCTAGTAACATCCTAGAAGATTTACTATCTAATGCTCCAGTAGGCTCATCTGCAAGAATAATTTTAGGATTATTGATTAAAGCCCTAGCACAAGCACATCTTTGCTTTTGCCCTCCAGATACTTCATAAGGGAATTTTTTTAATATATCACTTATTCCTAATCTCGCTGCTATTGATTCCACTTTTTTATCAATATCTTTTATATCCTCTTTATTTACAATTAAAGATAGTGCTATGTTTTCTTCGATAGTCATTGTGTCTAGCAAATTAAAATCTTGAAAGATAAAGCCTAAATTATCTTTTCTAAAATCGGCTAATTCATCTTCCTTAATTTTTGTTATTTCAATACCACCAATAGTTATAAATCCACTTGTTGGTATATCAATAGTTGAAATGCAATTAAGAAGTGTTGTTTTTCCACTTCCACTTGCTCCCATAATAGCAACAAATTCTCCCTCATCTATATTAAATGAGATTCCATCTACTGCCTTTGTAATATTGGTATTTATACCATAATATTTTTTTAGATTTTGTAGTTTTAAAACCTCCATATCTAATTCTCCTTTCAGCAATATTATATCGCTTGGATCTTTAAATAAAAATTACAGTTTTGTAAGTAAATTTTTTAAATATTAGAATTAGATTGTTTTAATATTATATATATTTGCCCACTTTCAAAGTGTAATTTTAATTATAGTCTTATTAAATAAATGTCTGCTAGTTTACCTTCAAATGCAAAACTTTTCTCTATTTTTCCACCGTTTTTTACAATAGTTTTTATTGAAGGAGTATTATCTCTTTCAACTGATAAATGCAATTCTGTTAAACCAATTTCTTTTGCATATTTTATTAGCAACCTTAACATTTCAGTAGCATAACCTTTTTTTCTTTCACTTGGTCTAACACTATAACCACTATTACCAAAGTCTTTTAAAAATTCATTTAAAGTATGTCTTAAATCAATTATTCCTATAATTTTGTTATCTTCTTCTCTAATTGCAAAAAAGGTATCGGTCAAAACCCAGTTTGGATCAACTGTTTCAATTTTAGAATTATTATTTACTTTTTCTAACCATTCTTCATAAGAATTAATTTTATCAAATAATTCGCTACCATTTATAATTAACTCGTTATTGTCAAAATGCTCTTGTCTATAATCTAATGCTTCACTTTTTAATTCTATTGTTGGTCTTACTAATTTAATATTCATCTTTTCAACTCACTTTCAATTTATAATTTGTCATCACTATGTATCATTTATTAGGTACTATTAGATATTTTCTTTTTGTTTTTAAATAATATAATAGCCACTATACTAAAAAACATTATAACAATATTATTATTTTTCACTGGTGCTAAAAAACATACATTAAAAATCATATGCAATAGTGCAACAGAAAATATATTTTCATAAACATAATATAGAACTCCCAAAATTATCGAAATAAGCATAGTCCAAATAGAAAGATACAATATATCTAATATAGGTAATGAATTTCTAATTAACCACATTGGAATATGCCAAATTGTCCAAATAACACCAACAAATATAATAACTTTAATTTTTTTATTTTTAGTAAAAAGATTTCTTAACAGAAAGCCTCTCCAAGCAATTTCTTCAATCAAAGCAGTTATAAATAAATATACACAATTTATTAAAAATACCACCATTGAATCTGTAAATAAATCAATTTTTCCAAAAAATGAATAAAAGAAAGTAGTTACAATACCAACTAAAGCAATAATCATACATATAAAAAGTTCTTTTAACGATACTTTCTTAAAGTTGCCTATTAGAAATTTCTTTAAATTTTGCTCACAAAGTATAAATATAATAGAAACTAATGCTGGCATAATAACAAAAAAGTATTTTAAATATGTTAGCATATTTGGAAATTCTATTCCAAGTTTTTTAAGCATCATTGGAGTATAACACAAGAAAGAAAAAACATAAACTATAAAAATCCATAATGCTATCCTTATTTTATCTTTTATTAAACTCACCTCACTCTAAAATTGTAATTTTTTATAACTTACTAATTTTAGTATTCTTTTCTATTATATATAGCCTCTGATATTTTGTAGGAAATATATAACATTACAACTATAATGATAGGAATAATAATCATCATATAGTTTTCTAAAAATGCTAATCCCTGTATAATGGATTCAAAATCAATATATTTTGATAAAACACCACCAATTAACGCAAATCCAAATACAACTATAAATATTGCAATTCTTGCTTTTTCTACACCAAACTTATAAATAGCAGGATACATAATGCTCTGTAATAAAGTAGTTGCAAATATTGCTCCCATTATTGTTTCTCCCATACTTTCTAAATTTATAGTTTTAGTGCGATAATAACCAATTATTATCGTTAAAATTGTTGTTATTATCACTGTTACTAGAATAAGTAATATTGTTGCTATGTACTTTGCTCTTACACTATTCTTTCTTCCATCTGGTAAAGAACAAACATAAGCGTCCCATTTATTATAACTATCATAACTAAATGTTGACAGCATTGTTACTACACACATAAATGGAAGTAAAAAAGCCAAACTCATTGATTCTTGAAATGCCATAACAATATACACAAATAATAAAATTAACCAAGTTTTAAAATTCCCTTTTAACATTAAAAAATCTTTTTTAATTAAACCGATCATTATTTTTCTCCTTTCACCATCAATACCATTAAATCTTCTAATGATATTTTATCTATTGTATTTACATTATATTTTTTCTTAAATTCATTTTTATTTTCAACTAATAACTCGCATTCATATTTTGTTTTCTTATACTTAATATAATCTTGCTTATCTACTTTTTTAAATTCAGATTCGGTGCATTTTACAATTCCATATTGTTCTATTAGTTCATCTTTCGTTTTTGATAGTATGATTTCTCCATCATTGATAAAAGTTATATAATCTGCAATATGTTCTAAATCGCTTGTAATATGACTTGATAATAACACTCCACATTCTTCATTTTGAATAAAATCCCTAAAAATGTCTATTACTTCATTTCTTGCAATCGGATCTAATCCACTTGTTGGCTCATCAAGAATTAAAAGTTTCGGATGATGTGAAAGTGAGGCAGCTATTTCTAACTTTTTTCGCATTCCTTTTGAATAAGTTTTTATTTGTTTATCTTTCGGTAAATTAAAATCCCTCAAATATTTAAAATATAAATCAGAATCCCAATTTTTATATACATCTTTCATAATAGTATTTATATCTTTTGGCAAAAGTATTTCTGGAAAGAACATATCATCTAAAACTACACCTATATCTTCTTTTATTTCTCTTTCATTTTTTTTATTATCAAGCCCAAATATCTTTACTTCTCCTTTGTAATTTCCAATTATATTTAAAATAGATTTAATAGTCGTCGTTTTTCCTGCACCATTTTCTCCAATAAATCCCATAATCATACCTTTCGGCAATTCAAAACTAATATTCTTTAATTCAAAACCAGTATATTTTTTAGATAATTTTTTAACTTCTAAAATGTTTTCCATTTATTTCTCCTCCTCATATAAAATATCTAATATTTCTGTTATAGTCTTTTTTTCGATATTATTTGTTTTTGCAAGTGTTACTACTGTATCTAGCAAACTTTCAATTTTATTTAATTGTTCTTCTCTTGCAACATCAAGATTTACTTTTGCTACATAAAACCCTTTAGAAGGAATCGTTACAACATACCCATCACGCACTAATTCCTCATAAGCATTTTTTGTTGTTATTACACTACATCTTAAATCTTTTGCAAGTGTTCTTATGGATGGCAATAATTCTCCAGATTTAAGTTCATTAGATACTATTTTTGCTTTTATTTGTTCTCTAATTTGCTCATATATAGGAACACCACTTGAATTACTGATTATTATTTCCATAACTCACCTCACTCGTATATATATATTATATACAGATTATACACAGTTGTCAATATTAAAAAGAGAAATTATAAAAATAATCTCTCTTTGATTTTTATTTTAATTAAAGTTTTTAATTTTCTTTTGTGATATATACCAAGATATTAAATAAACTATAACACTAATGCTACAAATAATAAGTAATGTTAAATTCATATTAGACACACCTATTACTTTTTTTATTACATATATAAATAATGCTAGAATTCCAGAAGTCATAGAATAAGCAAGTATTGTCCCTATCAATGAATTTTCTTCAGGTAACATAAAATTACAAGGTATAATGAAACTTCCACTTAATAATGATATGATAATGCTAAAACCCATAAACATATTTATATATTCATCTGTACTATTTGTTACTTTGAGTATAATATAACAGACTAAACTGCCTACTAACATTCCTAATACTGTCCAAAATAAATAAGCGATATATTTACTTGATATTATTTGTTTTTTTGTTACTGGCAAAGTTATAGCAAATTGTGTCCATTTGTTCTTCTTATCAGATATTATTGTACTCGATACAGTCATACTAAGTGGTATTGCAACAAGTATAATAACTACTGATGGAGATATTACAATAGATAATCCAATAGCCATTACTATGCACGAAAGAAATGCTACAAAAATATTCGCTTTTGTCGTATAAAAATCTTTTAAAAGTAAACCTTTCATATTACTCACACCCCTTTACATACATTAACATTATATCTTCTATTTTTATGTTATCCATAATAACATTTGGATATTTTTTCTCTAGTTCTTTTTTATTTTTAATTAGTATTTCATAACCATAATCCATTTTTCTGTATCTTATTATATCTTTTTTATCAATATCATTAAATTCTTTTAATTTACATTTTATAATTCCATAATTATATATAAGATTATCTTTTGTTTCTTCAAAAATCACTTTACCTTTATGAATAAAAACAATGTAATCTGCAATTTTTTCTAAATCGCTTGTAATATGGCTAGACATTAAAATTGAATTATTTTCTTCTTGAACAAAGTCTAATAATATATCTAAAATATCATCTCTAACAACAGGATCAAGTCCACTTGTTGCTTCATCTAATATTAGCAACTCTGCTTTATGTGATAATGCAACACTTATAGATAATTTCATTTTCATTCCTTTAGAAAACTTTTTAATCTTTTTATTTTTAGGTAAAGAAAACTTTTCTAATAATTCATAAAATTTCTTTTCTTCCCAATTACTATAAATTGCTTTTAATACATTATTTAATTTTTGTGGTGTTAAATCCTCTGGGAAGTTATTACCATCAAAAACAACTCCGATTTTTTCCCTTATATCATTACTTATTTTATTCTTTTCACTATCAAGAATAAATACATCTCCAGAATCTCTTTCGATTATATCAAGAATTGAATTAAGTGTTGTACTTTTTCCTGCTCCATTTTCTCCTATTAGTCCAACAATATTTCCCTTTGGAACATTAAATGAAACATTATCCAATATAAAATCATCATATTTTTTTGTTATGTTTGTTAGTTTTAAAGCATAATTTGACATATTATCTTTCCTCCTCATAAAATATATTTAAGAGTTCAATAAGTTTACTTAAAGAAATACCATTTTCTTTGCTTAATTCTATTGCTTTTTGTAAACAAGATTCTATTTCTCTTTGCTTTTCTTCTTGAATATACTCTTTATTATCAGCACGAACAAAACTACCTCTACCTACTGTCGTTTCTATAAAACCATCTTTTTGTAAATCTTCATACGCTTTCTGCACCGTTATAACACTTATATGTAAAGATTTGGCTAACGAACGCATAGAGGGTATTGATTCTCCAGATTTTAATTCTCCAGTCATTATCATTTGCTTAATTTGGCTTGTAATCTGTTCATATATAGGTTTGCTTGTACTATTACTAATGATAATCTCCATTTTTACCTCCTTAATGTACTTGTTTGATAAGTACATTATATTACATTTTACATTCTATGTCAATAAACATTAAAAAAGTCTATCATTTCTGATAAACTTTATCCTATATAAGAAATTCAATTTTTATTTTTAAAATATTATTCTTATATTTTGCTTCTATTTTTCCACCACTTAAATCTACTAATTGTTTGGCGATAGAAAGTCCTATTCCATTTGATTTTTTTGTACTTTTAACAGTATAGTATCTATCAAATAATTGTTCTAAACTCACTTGATCCAAGTCATCTGTTTGATTAGAAAATTCTATTATACCGTTATTATATAGTTTTATATTAAAATCTTTTTTACTATATTTAATCGCATTTGATATAATATTTTCAAAAATTCTTTTTAACATATTTTCATTTAATACCCTAATTACGTTTTCTCTACATATATCTATATTAGGAGTAACATTGTGCTCCTTAAACAAACTATAAAAACTGGCAATAGAATCTTCTAAAATATCATTTATTACTATACTCTCTTGTTTCATTTCAGCGTGTATATCAAGAGTTTTAGAAAAATCAAAAAGTTGTTCTGTAAGAAAAGTTAAATCTTTTACTTTACTATCAATAATATTTAAGTACTTAATCTGTTTTTCACTTAAATTGTCATTATCCATTAAATCAAGATAACCTCTTATAGCTGTAAGAGGTGTTCTTAAATCGTGTGAAATATTAGTTATTGATGTTTTAAGTTCTTTATTTCCATTTTTGTACTCAAGTTCTAACTTTCTCAAGGTTTTTAAACTATCATTTAAAAGATTTGCTAACTCTTTTAATTTTTTATCATTTGTGTTAATAGTAATTAAATTATTAGTATCTGTGTTTATTATATCTGTTAAACAACTCCCAATATTCTTAATTTCCTGCTTCATTATTAAAACTTTTAAAACAAAGAATATTGCTATAAATAATACTATTAAAAACAAATAAAACCAGATACTCATAAAAATCACCTACTTCAATTCTTTTTTATTAAATAATACTAATCCACTACCTGTAAATACTACTAAAATACCTAATGAGTAAACTAACAAAATTTCTAAATTTGAATCTCTTCCTTGCATTTGTAATGTTTGCCCAGATGGAATTATATCAAGTAGTGTTTGATACATCTTTCTTTTTTCTGGACTTGGATATTTAGGATTAGGTACTTCTTCTATTTTTGTTTCTCCATTTTCCATTGATGCTTCTGGAATAGTTTCTGGTGCTGTTAACATACTATAACAGTATGTTGAGAAAAATGTCATTCCAAATGCTAATAGAATTGTTGTAATTGATATAATTGTCTTATTTGAACAAATAAGAGCCACAAAAGTAAATATACTAGAATAAGCAATAATTACAAGAGCCATAACAAATAATTTCATTAAAATTAACGAAATAGGAATTGTTCCTGCTCCAAACAATGGAATTCCGATTGTAATCATTATCGCCAGAAATATGGCATAAAAGAATAAACTCACAATTGAAGAAACAATTAAATTTGATAAATAAATATTTTTTCTTCTATGTCCTATACTAATTTTATTTCGAACTCCCCCATCTGAATATTCTACTCCTAAAAATAGGCTTATAAATATTGCAATAACTATTCCTATTATAGTTGGATAACTAAGTACAAGTTGCCCTATTTCAATTGTTTCTCCTAAATCTCTCATATCACCATATTGTGCGTTAATTATAACTAAAGCAAATCCTATACTAAATATAGAAAGTATCCAAAAAATTTTACTCTTTCTTAATCGTGTAAATGCTGCATTTAATAATTTAATCATTATTGCCACCTCCAATTAAATTCATATAATAGTTTTCGAGCGTTTCTTCCTGTTCGTGAATCTCATCTGCTATTAAATTTTTCTTGGATAATCCACTCACTAATTTTGATAAATTGTGTTTTCCATAAACATTTATAGTTTTACTATCCATTACTTCATAAGAGATATTATTTTGTTCAAAATACTTAACAAATTCTTTCGGATCATTTACTGTGAGTATTATTTTGTGTTCCATCTTTTTCATTAGTTCTTCACTTGTTATCTCTTGAATAATAGAGCCACTATCTAAAAATCCATAGTGTGTTGCTATTTTAGATAATTCATCTAAATAATGACTAGATATTAAAATAGTAATTCTTCTTTCTTTATTTAGTTTTAAAATTAACTCTCTAATTTCTATAATACCTTGTGGATCAAGTCCGTTGATAGGCTCATCTAAAATCAAGAAATCTGGATTATTAGCAAGAGCAATGGCAATTCCTAATCTTTGTTTCATTCCTAAAGAAAAGTTTTTTGCTTTTTTCTTTCCAGTATCTTCTAATCCTACTAATTTCAATAAGTCATCAATACCATCAAGACTTGGCATTCCAACTAATTTATACTGTTCAATTAAGTTATCTCTAGCAGTCATTTCTCCATAAATTGATGGAGTTTCAATAATTGCTCCCATTCTTTTTCTAGCACTTATAATATCATTACTATTATTACTTTTTCCGTATATAATGTAACTTCCATTTGTAGGCTCTTGTAATCCACAAACAATTCTTATAAGTGTTGTTTTTCCTGCACCATTTTTACCAATGAGTCCATAAATTGCACCTTTCTCAATATGAATATTGGTATGGTTTAAGGCTCTAAAGTCCTTATATTTTTTTTCAAGATTATTAGTTTCTAATACATATTCCATAATCTTTCTCCTTTCTGATATTCATTTTAATAGAAAAGTGTTAAGAAAATGGTTAAGAAATTGTTAAGATTTTGTTAAGATTTAATCTTTTATTTTAAAACCTATTCCCCAAATTGACTCAATATATTCATTATCAGTATAATCTTTAATCTTTCTTCGCAAATTACTTATATGAACTCTTAATGAGTTTTCATCACAATCTTCTGTATCTATACTTATTAAATCTAGCAACTTATTTTTAGATATAACTTGTGGCTTATTTAATAATAATTGCTTCAATATTGCATACTCTGTCTTTGTTAAACTCACTTTATTATTGCACACAAGTAATGTATGTTTATCACTTAATAATTCCAAATCCTTATACTTTAAATTATCTAATACATTATTTTTATTATTACTTCTTAACTGAACTTCTATTCTTGCTAGTAATTCCTTACTGTCAAATGGCTTTGTTATATAATCACTAGCACCTGATAGTAAACAATTTACTTTGTCATCACTAGAAATTTTTGCTGAAAGAACTATTATCGGAACATTATTTACTTTCTTGATAATTTCTTCTCCTTTCAAACCCGGCAACATTAAATCTAGCAATATTAAATCATATTTTTCTTTTTCAAGTAACAATAATGCTTCTGTACCAGAATAAGCATTATAAGTATCATAATTTTCTTTTTTTTAACAATTCTTCTATAACATTATGAATACTCTCATCATCTTCAATAATTAAAATTTTTTTCAAGTTAAAACACCTCGATTTTTAAAATAATTACTTACATATTATATCACTTAATAAACATTCTATCTATATCACTATTAATTTTAATATAAAATTATGTATTAAAGGCTATTTCCCAATGCAGTCAACTTAAGAGAATTGTAGAAAAATAAGCTATAATTCTTTTTTTATGTTAAACTAAAGAAAGAATAAAGAGGTAAAATGAATAAAATAAACAAAATAAAAAAATTTCATGAAAAAATAATAGAAATTATACTAAAAAATAAATTAAATAATATAGAAAAAAATGCATTTGTTAGAAACCGCGGACTAACATTTAAAGAAATAATAACAATAATAATCGGAAAGAAAGGAAGAACAACACGTATGGAGCTATTTGATTTTTATAAAAAAGCAGAAAAGAAAGCCGTAAGTAAACAAGATTACTCAAAACAAAGAATGAAAATAAAAGAAAATTTTTGGATAGAATCAAATGATGGAATAGTAAATCAATTTTATGAAGAGATGAAATACGAAACCTTTAATGAGTATATTGTAGTAGCAATAGATGGAAGTAAAACAATATTACCAAGATGTAAAGAATTAGAAGAAAAATATGGATTAGCAAATGCAAATAATAGTCAGCAAAAATGTGTACAATGTTTAATATCAGGTTGTTATGATGTACTAAATAAAATAATGATGAATATAGAAATCGCCCCATATGCATCAGATGAAAGAGAACTTGCACAAAAAAATATAGAACATTTAAAAAAAGCACATCCAGACAAAAAGGTTTTAATAATATTTGATCGAGGATATCCATCAATTAATCTATTATACTATCTAGAAAAAGAAGGAATAAAATACATAATAAGATTACAAAATAGTATGTATGAAAAAGAAAAAAGAAACATGAAAAGTAATGATGAAGAAATAGAAATAGAATTAAATAAAGATAGACTAACTGGAAAAATGAGTGAAGAGGTAAGAGCAGAATTAAAAGAAAAAAAGGTAATTAGAACAAGATTAATAAAATGTTCTTTAGAAACAGGAAATATAGAATGGTTAGTGACAAATTTAGAAAAAAAGAAATACCCAAGTAAAAAAATACAAGAATTATATTTCAAAAGATGGGGAATAGAAATAGCTTATGATGAATTAAAAAATAAATTGCAAATAGAAACTTGCTAATAAAAATCAAGTCTTTTTTGATAAAAATTTCAAAAAATTT
>CAOKUH010000034.1 GCA_948472605.1 uncultured Mycoplasmatota bacterium | reverse complement strand
ACATATTTTCTGTTTTTAGAATATGCTAGTTTAGTTTCGCAAGATGTCTAATAAAAGATGACATACCAGAATTTATTATATTTGAAAATTATTTACGAGAAAGAAATTATTTTTTAGAATTAGATAATTTAAAGGGATTGCCTATACTTTTAAAAATGAAGAGTTTATAATTATTAAATTATAGATTTATTTTGGCATTTTCAAAAAAAATGTGTTAAAATGTATTTTAGGTGATAGTAGTGCAAAATAAAGGTTATACCATACCAGAATTAATTATAGTAATTGTTGTTGTAGGAGTTTTTTCTTTGATAGCAATTAGCAAAGCAAGTTATGCGTTTCAAAATGATAATGATATAACAGAAGAAACAAAAGAAATGATTTTAATTAAAACTTCAAAAGCTTATGGAGAAAGTATATTAGATACATTAAAGTCAGATGATATATATATTAATGGTAAAGATTTAGTAGATGCTGGTTTTTTAGTTGATGATGATAATACGTATAGTAATGTAAAACTAAAGTTAAGCTTTAATGAAACAACAAATAATGTTAATGTTGAAATATTGAAGTAGGATTTTATTATGGCAATTACAAAGACAGATTTTATAAATTTTACAAGATGCCAAAGATATGCAGCATTAAACGAAGTAAAAAAAGAAAAATTAGATGCTGATATTACTTATCAAGAATATAAAGAAAAAGAACAAAGTGAAAAAATAGAAGAACTTTTAGCTGAAATGTTTGAAAGTAACGAAGAGGCTGAAGAAGAAATTGATTTAGTTGATAAAGTAGATCGTCAGTTAGAAGCAATGATGGATTATTATAAATTAGTAGAAAAAGAAGCAGGGAGAATTAGTGAAAAAATTTTTAGGGGAAAATCTATTTATGCTGAGGATACCAAAGAACAAGAATGTTTTGATTTTTCTTTAAATGGTATAAGATATATTTGTTATGTAGATATATATAATGAACATGAGAATGAAATAAATATCATTGAAGTTAAAGCCACAACTAATTCTAAATATTTGAAAACGTTTGGACATCCTAAAAGTGATAAGTATCCTATTTGGTTAAAAAAGAACAATGTCTATTGGTTAAAAGATGAAATAGCTGGATATGATATTGAAGCAGAAATGCCAATAAAAAAATATGATGAATTTCGCAATAAATTATTTAATCGTTATGATATTGGTAAGTATGTATATGATTTAGCTATTCAAAGATATTTTATTGAACATGAATATATAAGTACACATACAGAGGATAAATTAAAGAATTTTCATTATTATCTTGCCGTTTTAAATTATGATTATATTTTTGACGGAACTTATATAGATGGTAAACCAATTTATAATCCAGATAGTGAGGGAAATGAATTAATTACTTTTTTTGATATGACTAATGTTACTGAAGAATATCAAGAAATTATAGATGCTGATAGACAAAAATTAGAAATTTATTTAAATAGTTTAAATGCTTCTCCTTGTTCTTTAGGAAATTATTGTTGTTTTAAAAGTAGAGCTGAATGTAAGTTTTTTTCACCAATTTGTGGAAAAATGATACCTAAAAAGAATTCTAGTTTAAATTATCTTTATAATGGTTCAGGATTTACGAAAGAGGATGGAACTAAAATAAAAGGTTTAGAACTTATAAATGAAGGCTATATTAATATGTTAGATGTTCCTGATGCATGGATAACTAAAAATTATCATCAAATTCAAAGAGATAGTGTAGCTTTTGATAAGGTTTATATTGATAAAGAGAAAATAGATATTGGCTTAAAACAATTAGAATATCCTATATACCATTTAGACTTTGAGACTATGCCTTGTCCTGTTCCAAGATATAGAGGAGAAAGGCCATATATTCAATCACCTTTTGAATTTAGTTTACATATAGAAAGAGAACCAGGAATTTGCGATAAAGACAAAGATAACATTGTCTTTTTAGCGAAAACTCATGAAGATGAAAGAGAAGAAATGATTAAGTTAATGCTTAAGCATATGGATCCAAATAAAGGGACCCTTTTTGCTCAAAATGTTCCTTTTGAAAAGGGGAGGATTAAAGAATTAGCTACCATTTTTCCTGAATATAGAACTGATTTGATGAAACTTTATGATAGAGGTTTTGATTTATTATGGCTTGTTAAAACAAATTCTAAATTGTATCAAGATTTAGGATTTGATGAAGAAAGGGCAAAAACATTTAATTTTTATGATAAACGTTTGTCAGGTTCATTTTCTATCAAAAAACTTTGCCAGTTTTTAGTGATTTAAGCTATGATAATTTAGTTGTAAAAAATGGTACTGAAGCTATTGTTGAATATGCTAATTATGATAAAATGAGTAAAGAAGAATTTAATTTAAAATATCAAGCTTTAATAATATATTGTAAACAAGATACATGGGCAATGGTAGAAATATTAAATGCTTTACGTGGACTTGTAAAAGATTTGTCAAAAAATAACGAAAATGTTGTATTGTTTACATAAAGTTTAGTATTATATTATTGTAAGGATGTGAGGATATGTTATACCCATCAATAGATAAGTTATTAAATATTGTAGATTCTAAGTATAAACTTGTTCATGTTGCATCAATTAGAAGCAAGCAAATGAGTGAAAAAGATCATTATCAAATGAAGAAAGATGAATATTACAATAAAAAAGAATTAGGACGTGCATTAGAGGAAGTAGAAAAAGGACTTATCACTCTAAAAGAAGATTAATTCATAATTTATTATTACAAAAGCAAAAAAATACTTGCTAAATGATTTTGGTTATGATATTATAATCTTGTTCTTTTGGGGAATTAGCTCAGCTGGCTAGAGCACCACGCTTGCACCGTGGGGGTCAAGGGTTCGAATCCCTTATTCTCCACCAATTTTAAGAATAAAGCCTTTAAATAAGGTTTTTTTAAATGCTTTAATAATATCTATGTCTTATTTATGTCTTAATTTTGTCAAAAAAATTAAAGTAATATAAATGTAAAAAATAATTTGAAAATCTAGATAAAAATGGTATTTATGATAAATTCTTTTTAATCTTAATGGTAACTATTTTACTAACTAGAATAGTAGTATATATATTTAATAAACCATGTCCTACTATAAAGAACTTTAGAACTTATCATTGGATATATAGGTTGTTCTTTACAATTATTCTTTTTCTTATGTCAAGTTTTTATACAAATATATATTTACTTTGTTATAAGCATGGGAATATTTATCGACGAGATAGGTTTTATATTAATTAGAGGTGAAGATAACTATAGTCCAAAATCATTTATAATAATTATGAGTTTTATTCTTATTTTATTTATTGCTGAAGAAAATATTATTGATTTTTACTTGAATTTTTAAAAATATAGTTTATTAAAATATACCACTTACAATATTATTCATATTAATAAATGAGGAGAATTTTTATGAATGATATTGCCATTAGTAATTTAACAAAAAAAGAACGAAAAAAAATTAAAACGATAATAAATACTATTAAAAAAGGAGAAGAAAATAATAAAACTTTTTATTTTTTTGAACAAAAACAAAATGAATTATATGAAAAAGCAAAAAGAAATAAAGAAAAAAGAATTAAATGTTTTGAAGAGAATAAAATAAGAAAAATAAATAATCAAACCTTTGATAATCTAATGAATAAATATGAACTAGAAGAATATGAATTAGATGTAGAAATATTTTTACTTGAAAAAAATATTAAACTAAAGAAAAATTATTTAAAAAGATTGGATTATTTATATTTGATTTTAGCTTTCTATGATGGAATAACAACTATGATTTTTAATAATAAGAAAATTTATTTAGATGATGCATATAAGCTTTTTTTCTCTCATGTCATAGAAGAGGAAAAAGAAATGTTAGAAATTGACCATAAAATTATGCAACTTTATATGCTGATTAATAATAAAAAAGATAATTATTTAAGTGATGAAGAAAAAAATAAGATTTATATTAATATTTTAGAAAATAGAACTAAATCATTAGAAATAAAAAATGACTTTTTAGAAGTTGATATTGATAGTATAATAGTAAATGATTTTTTTGATATGAATATTGATAATGTTTATGAACATATCTGGGGATATTGTAGAATACCAAAGAAAAATTAATATAAAGGATGGCATAAATATGATTTTATATATAAGTGGAAGAACAGATATAGTGGCATTTTATACACCATGGTTGCTTAATCGTTTCAAATCAGGGTTTGTTGACGTCAAAAACCCTTTTTATCCTAAAAAAATTAGTCGTATTTATTTTAAAGATGTAGATTTAATAGTTTTTTGTACTAAAAATCCTTTGCCAATTATTAATTATTTAAATAATATAAAAATACCTATTATTTTTCAAATTACTTTGACACCATATGATAATGATATTGAACCTAATGTGATTGATAAAAATAAGATAATTGCTGGAATTAAACAAATATCAAAGATAATTGGATTAGATAATTTATTTGTAAGATATGATCCTATTTTATTAAATGATAAATATACTTTAGAATACCATAAGAAATCCTTTTTAAAGTTGTGTAATTTATTAGATGGTTATGTAAAACATATTATTATTTCTTTTGTTGATAATTATAAAAATGTTCAAAAAAATATGAATGTATTAAAGTTAAAAGAAATAAATGATAATGACATAGAAGAAATAGGTAAAAGTTTTAGGGAAATTGCTAAAGAATATAATATAACATTACGTACTTGTTATGAAAAAAATAATTTAGTTAATTTTGGTTTTCTAAATGAACCTTGTGTGTCTATTGAACACGTTTATAAAATAACTGGGAAAAAATATTCGAAATGGAAGGCTAGGGATTGTAATTGTGCAGCAATGGTTGATATTGGAGATTATAATTCTTGTAATCATTTATGTAAATATTGTTATGCTAATTATGATGAAAAAAGAGTAAAAAATAATATTTTAAAACATGATGTTAACTCAAGTATTTTAATAGGGAATATTAAAGAAGATGATGAAATTAAAGTGAGAAAACATTAATCTTTGTGTTATAATAAAGATTAAGGAGAATATTTTATGACTTTAGAAGATGAATTTAAATTGTTAATAAGTGGTTATTATGGTGTTCATGAGATGGATGAATATAAATTAAAACAATATGTTTTACAAGATATAGAAAAGTATATAAATAATTTTGTTAGTTTAAATCCAATTATTAATTATGATTATTTTAAAATAGCAGAAGATATTAAAGATAAAGTTGGGTTAAAAATAAAATTGCAAGATAGTCTTTTAGTACTTAGGAAAGTAAATGGGCCATTAGAGCTTATATTACTAATAAAGAAAAAAATTGAAGAATTAAAATAATTTTATTTTTTGCCCTATAGCCAAGTGGTAAGGCATCGGATTCTGACTCCGACATTCCGTAGGTTCGAATCCTACTGGGGCAGCCAAAAAGTTTTTAAGGAGTTATCTAGAAATTAATTATTTAATTTTAGGACGGCTCTTTTTTAATACTAAATTGAGAATGTAATAATATAAATAAGGGCAATGTCATTAGAATCAGGCTGGTATGGCGAAGTAACAGGGGTAAATTCATGTTCTTTTAAGTGTTATAACAGTTTTTAGTCACTTTAGTGTCACTAATTATACATATACTTATTCTATGAAAGGAAAAGATGTTTATGGAAATTTTAAAAGTAGAAAATTTAACCAAGACTTATGGTACAGGTGAAAATCAAATTCATGCTGTTGATCATATTAATTTTTCAGTAGAAAAAGGTGAATTTGTTGCAATAGTTGGAGCAAGTGGAAGTGGAAAATCAACACTTTTGCATTTATTAGGTGGAGTAGATCGTCCTACCAGCGGTAAAGTATTTATTGATAATAAGGATATTTATGCATTAAGTGATGATAATTTAGCTATATTTAGAAGAAGACAAATAGGAATAATTTATCAATTTTATAACTTAATTCCTATTTTAAATGTTTTAGAAAATATTTTATTACCTTGTGATTTAGATGGAACGAATATAAGTAAAGAAAGATTAGATGAGGTATTAGAAACTTTAAACTTAAAAAATAGAAGCACTCATTTACCTAATGAATTATCTGGAGGACAGCAACAAAGAGTGTCTATAGGTCGAGCAATAATTAATAATCCAGCAATTGTTCTTGCTGATGAACCAACAGGAAATCTAGATTCTAAAGCTAGTGATGAAATAGTTTCTCTTTTAAAAATGTCAAATAAAAAATTTAAACAAACAGTTATTATGATTACACATGATTTAGAAATTGCCAAAAGTGCTGATCGCATAATAACATTTGATGATGGAAAAATAATAAAGGATGAAAAAATAGGATGAATGTTTTAAAAAAATTAACTAAAAGAAATTTGACATTAAATAGAAAAAGAACTATTGTAACAATTATTGGAATTATACTATCTACTGCTCTAATAGTATGTGTTTCGGGAATGGTTACAAGCTTTAGGCAAACTTTAATAAATGAAGCGATAAGAGATAATGGTTATTATCATGCGGAAATTAAAGATATGACTAAAGAAGATTTATTAGCTTTAGAAGATAATCGTAATATAAAAGATTATTATATAAGTAGTGAAATTGGATATGCTCCTATTAAATCAGATAATATTTATAAACCATATGTATACGTAACAGCTTATAATGAGAGTGCTCTAAATAATTTAGGAATTGAAGTTTTAGAAGGTAGATTACCAAGAAAAACAAATGAAATTCTTATAAGTAATCACTTAATAGAAAGTGGTGGATATGAAGTAAAGATTGGCGATACAATTAGCTTTAATATAGGAAAGAGATATATATACGAAGATAATAAAAAATTTTATTTAAATCAAAATAATCCTTTAACTACAGAAGAAATAACTAATGATAATGAAATATACGATAAACCTAATGAATATTTTGAAGAAAATAAAATTTTAACTTATGAAGTAGTTGGAATTATTAAAAGACCTAGCTATGAAATTGAAGATTATAGTGCTCCAGGATATACATGCATAACATTTAGTGACGAAATTCATGAAAAAGGAAATGCGTTTATTTTATATAAAAATGCAAAAGATTATGATAAAAATACTCAAGATATTGCTAAAGGAATATACGATACTGGTTTTAATAGTCAATATTTAAGATGGCTTGGTGTAACTGATAGTAAAACAATGTATTCTTTATATTTAGTAGCAGGAATAGTAATAACGATTATAATTATTTCTAGTGTATTTGTTATAAAAAATAGTTTTGCTATATCCATAATAGAAAAATATAAGATGTATGGAATGCTTAGAAGTGTTGGAGCTACAAGTAAACAAATAAAAAAGAATGTGTTGTATGAAGGATTCTTTTTAGGACTAATTGCTATACCTATTGGAATATTTTGTGGAATATTTGCGATAGTAGTTTTAGTTTGGTTAATAAATTTTATTTTAGGAGAATATTTAGGAAGTATAAAATTTGTTTATAGTATACCTTTTTTACCTATTATAATTTCAATAATTTTAGCTAGTTTAACAATTTATTTTTCAACAATTTTTATAGCTCGTAAAGCGGGAAAAATAACAGCAATTGATGCTATTAGAAGTAATAATGATATAAAAATTAAGAGTAAGAAATTAAAAACTCCAACATTGATAAAAAAATTATTTAAAACTGGAGGAGTTATTGCTTATAAAAATTTAAAAAGAAATAAGAAAAAGTATCGAACAACTGTAGTTTCTATTGTAGTAAGTGTATTTGTTTTTATATCATTATCATCATTTATTGATTTTGCATTTAAAATGTCAAATGTTTATTATACAAATGTTTCTTATAATTTAGCAATTTCAGTGAATGGTAATATGAAAAAAGAAGATACCAATACAATTTATAAAAAAATTTCTTCTTTTGAAGAGGTGGAAAAGTATAGCTTAGTAAAAACAGCAACATTAAATTTTGATATCAAAAAATACATTTCTGATTTTAGTAAATCTATTAAAAAATTATATGGTTTTGATGAACTAGATGATAATAGTATTATGGTTGTTTCTTTAGGAGATGATGAATATAGTCGTTATCTAAAAAAAATAGGTCTTGATCAAAATAAAATGCAAAATAAAGCAATCTTAATTGATGAATATCAAGAAACAATTGATAAAAAGAAATATATTGGCAATATGTTAAATTTAAAGAACAATGATGTTTTGGAATTAGAGCAGGAAGACAGCAATAAAATATCTTTTGAAATAATTAGAAGTAATGAAAGACCTATGGGCTTGGAATTAACTTATTATTATAATGGAATTTTAGTTGTAAGTGATGAAATAATGGAAGGAATTAATTATTATAATTCATATTTATATATCGATGCTAGTGATGCTAAAAGTATTGAAAATAAAATAGAAGCTTTAGAAAAAGAAAGTGATATTTATAAAAATATTTTTATTAACAATATCGAAGACGATATTAAAGAAAATAATGCCATGATACTAATTGTTTCTATATTCTTATATGGTTTTATATCAGTAATTAGTTTAATTGGAATAACAAATATCTTTAATACTATAACAACTAATATGAATTTAAGAAGTAAAGAATTTGCTATGTTGAAAAGCGTTGGAATGACTAAAAAAGAATTTAATAGAATGATTCGTTTGGAAAGTATCTTTTATGGCTTTAAATCTTTGATTATTGGAATTCCATTAGGACTCGCAGGTTCATATCTTATTTATCTGGCCTTTAAAGAAGGAATGGAATTTGGTTATCGATTACCAATTAAGTCTTTAATAATAGTAATTTTATTTGTTAGTTTAATTATTAGTATTATAATGAAATATTCTTTGTCTAAAATTAATAAGCAAAATATTATTGAAACTATTCGAAATGATAATATTTAATAAATTAAAAAAGATTGAAAATTATAGCAATAATTTAAATCTTTTTTTTATGTAAAGCATAATATTTTAAAGGTTTAGAAAAAATTATAGTAAAGTGTTTTTTCTGCTTGTATTTTTCTATAAGATGCTTTAAAATTGTTATAGTTCGGTTGTGAACTAAAAAAAGAGTGAGTCATAAAGATTTAAATTTAGTAGAAATTTAAAAGAGTTAAATATAAAAATGCAGAAGTGCTAATAACAAGAAAAAATGATTATCATAAATATTTTTGAAAGTATAGAAACGTTTTTTTCATTACTATTAGAAAGATATTGTTTTATCTGATAAATCTCAAGAATTAGGAAATTTTAAAGATTGATATAAGTAGAAAAATTATTTGGATTTGTAAGTATATTAATAAAAATAAAATATAAAAAAATTTAGAGAGGTGTAATGTATGAGAAGATTATTTAAAAATTTTACTAAACAAGATTTGACGTTTATTGGCGTTTGCTTTGTTTTAATAGTTTTACAAGTTTTTCTTGAACTTAGAATGCCAGAATATATGAGTGAAATTACAAGACTTGTACAAACTGAAGGAAGCAAAATACAGGATATAATTATACAAGGAGCATATATGATGTTATGTGCTTTTGGAAGTTTATTACTTTCATTTGTAGTAGGTTACTTTGCTGCTAATACAGCATCTAATTTTTCCAAAATTTTAAGGGAAAAAGTATTTAAAAAAGTTTTAAAATTTAGTACAAAAGAAATTAAAGAATTTCAAACAAGTAGTTTAATTACTAGAACAACTAATGATATAACTCAAGTTGAAATGTTAATAAGTATGGGCTTACAAATGATTGTAAAATCTCCGATAATGGCAGTTTGGGCTATTTTAAAAATATTAAATAAAGGTTTTGAATGGAGTATTTTAACTGCTTGTTTTGTTTTGGTGTTATTAATAACAATAGGTTTTTTAATGATTGTTGTATTACCAAGGTTTTCCCGTGTGCAAAAGTTAATTGATAAAATAAATGGTGTTACAAGAGAAAATTTATCTGGTATAAGAGTTATTAAAGCCTTTAATGCTGAGGAGTTTCAAAAGGCACGTTTTGAGGAAACTAATAATGATTTAACAAAAATGCAATTATTCAACCAAAGATGTTTTTCTATAATGCAACCAGTTATGAATATCATTATGCACGGTTTAACTTTAGGCATTTATTTAATTGGAGCATATATAATTGAAGAGGCTTTAATGAGTGAAAAAATAACTCTTTTTAGTAATATGGTAGTATTTTCTAGTTATGGAATGCAAGTAATTTCATCGTTTTTAATGCTTGCAATGATTTTTATGATGTGGCCAAGGGCTAATGTTTCTGCTAAACGTATTAATGAAGTATTAGAAAAAGAAGAGTCTATTATAGATGGCGAATTTGATGGAAAGACTAAGGAAGTTGGGACAGTAGAATTCAAAAATGTTTCTTTTAAGTATCCTGATGCTGATGAGTACTTACTTAAAAATATATCTTTTAAAGTTAATAAAGGTGAAACAATTGCTTTTATTGGATCAACTGGTAGTGGTAAATCAACTTTAATTAATTTAGTTCCAAGATTTTATGATGCTACAGATGGTGAAATATTAATAGATGGTGTCAATGTTAAAGAATATAAAGAAGAGTCCTTACATAATAAAATTGGTTATGTTCCTCAAAAAGCAGTAATGTTTACTGGTACAGTTTCATCTAATGTTTCTTATGGAGATAATGGCTGTGAAGAAATTACTAAAGAAAAAATAAAAGAAGCTATAAAAGTCGCTCAAGGAGAAGATTTTGTCTTAAAAATGGATAAAACATATGATGCTCATATTGCTAGAGGTGGAACTAATATTTCGGGAGGTCAAAAACAAAGACTAGCTATTGCAAGAGCAATTGCAAGAGATCCAGAAATTTATATTTTTGATGATTCATTTTCAGCTCTTGATTATAAAACAGATTCAGTTTTAAGAAAAGAACTAAAAAAATATACTAATAACGCTACTAGTTTAATTGTAGCTCAAAGAATAGGGACTATAATGAATGCTGATACTATTGTAGTTCTTGATAATGGGGAATGTGTTGGTATAGGTTCACATAAAGAATTACTAAAAAATTGTCCAGTTTATAAAGAAATAGCTTTGTCTCAGCTTAGTGAGGAGGAAATCTATAATGCCTAGACCAATAAGAACTCCAGAAAAATCAAAAGATTTTTTTGGCTCTATTAAACGATTAATTAAAAATTTAAATCCATGGAAATTTTTACTTATTATGTCTCTTTTATTAGCAATGATAAGTGCTATACTTGCTTTAGTTTCTCCAGATAAATTAAGTAATCTTACTGATACTATTACAGCAGGTATTATACCTAAAAAGGATAAATTAGCGGAAATATCAAAGGCAGTAATGAATAATTTTAATTTAGATAATATTGCTGCAAAAGAAGATAAAATAACTTATTCAACAATTATAACTGAAGATGAAAAAAGAGCATTTAAAGATATATTAGTTAATATAAGTAAAATAGAAAATCAAGATGAACTATTGCATTCAATTGTTAAAATACCTGATAGTATTCTATTAGTTATTTTAGAAGATATAAAAATAGATGATACAATAATTAGTGTCAATGATCAAATAAAAATGTTTCATTTAATGAGCGATTTAACAGAAGAGCATTACTTAGAAGCAATGGATAAATTACCAAACTCAATATATAGTTTAGTAAGGCCAAATATTGATATGGAAAAAGTTAAAAATATAGCTATATTAATAGGAACGCTTTATTTATTAAGTGCTTTATTTGGATATATTGAAAATTATTCAATGACTACGATTTCTAATAATTTTGCTAAATCACTAAGAACCAAAATTAGTGATAAAATTAATAAATTGCCTTTAAAATATTTTGATACCCATGAAACAGGAGATGTTTTATCAAGAGTTACTAATGATGTAGATACTATTGCTCAAAATTTAAATAATAGTTTATCAACATTAGTTGCTTGTTTAACTTTATTAATTGGTTCTATTATAATGATGTTTGTTACTAATGGAACAATGGCAATTACAGCAATTATTTCAAGTTTAATTGGATTTTTCTTTATGGTAATTATTTTAGGAAAAAGTCAAAAGTATTTTATTCGCCGCCAAGAAGAATTAGGTAATATTAATGGATATATTGAAGAAATATATTCTGGTCATAATGTTGTAAAAACATACAATGGTGATAAAGATGCATTAGTTAATTTTAATAATTTAAATAATAAACTTTATGATGCTAATCGAAGAAGTCAATTTTTATCAGGACTTATGATGCCATTTATGGGCTTTATTGGAAATTTTGGATACGTAGCAGTTTGTATAGTTGGTGCTCTATTAGTTACTAATAATGTAATTACTTTTGGTGTAATTGTTGCATTTATGATATACGTTAGATTATTTACAAATCCATTAAGTCAAATTGCTCAAGCAATGACTTCTCTTCAATCAACAGCAGCAGCAGCTGAAAGAGTATTTGAATTTTTAGATGAAGCAGAATTAACTAGTCAAGAACATTTGACTAAGTATTTAGATAAATCTAAAGTGAAGGGTGAAATTGAATTTAAGAATGTTCGTTTTGGATATGATAAAAATAAAACAATTATTAAAGATTTTAGTGTTAAAGTAAGTTCTGGTCAAAAGATTGCAATAGTGGGGCCAACTGGTGCTGGTAAGACAACGATGGTTAATTTATTGATGAAATTTTATGAAATAAATGGTGGAGACATATTGATTGATGGAGTTTCAATAAATGAACTAACCCGTGAAAATATTCATGAGTTATTCTGTATGGTTTTACAAGATACTTGGTTATTTGATGGAACAATTAAAGATAATATTAAGTTTAATCAAGAAAATGTTAGTGATGAAGAGATTTGGGAAGCTTGTAAAACTGTAGGAGTAGACCATTTTATTAAAACATTACCAGGAGGACTAGATGCTCTTGTAGGAGATAGCGATACAGTAAGTGGTGGTCAAAAACAATTATTTACCATTGCTAGAGGTATGCTAGAAAAGGCACCATTTTTAATCTTAGATGAAGCAACAAGTAATGTTGATACAAGAACAGAAGAATTAGTTCAAAAAGCAATGGATAAATTAACTATTGGTAAAACTTCATTTATTATTGCTCATCGTTTGAGTACAATTAAAAATGCTGATTTAATTCTTGTTATGAATGATGGAAATATTATTGAGCAAGGAACTCATGAAGAATTAATTAAGAAAAAAGGCTTTTATGAAAAGCTTTATAATAGTCAATTTGAGCTATAATGTTATTAAAACTATATTATTTATATTTATTTTTTAATAATTAATAAGAAAAATGTTAAATAATTGTATAATGGTTATTTAACATTTTTTGTATTGTATGCATTGCGTTTAGCAATGCGTGTGTTAATGCTAAGATAAAAATGTAGGAAATGACGAATATAAAAATGTCAGAAAAC
>CAOKUH010000033.1 GCA_948472605.1 uncultured Mycoplasmatota bacterium | reverse complement strand
AATTTGATGATGAAGGCCCGTTTTTTTTACAATTTGATTTTTACTTAAATTTTTCTTGTTCATTATAGATTTTATATCATATTTAATATAACCATAATCTATATAACTTACAATACTATTATTTTTTTTCATAATGTCTTCCTAATACTTAAATTATAACATTCAATATAAAAAGTAAATAAGGATTATTTATTAAAATGTTCTTATTACCATATAAGAAGTCATCTGACATAGTTGACGATTTTTTGACTAATATTATTAGGCTTTTTTTATTCTTCATGATATACTTGTGTTAGTGATGTATATGAAGTATTTGTTAAAGAAAAAAATTGGAATTCTTAAAATAATTATTTTTATTTTTATGATATATTTATTTGTTATATTGGGAACAAAAGATTATAGTAGTGATATAAGTGATAATATTAGATTTTCTAATGAATATAAAGATATTTCTAAGAATAATATTTATAAATATGTAAATGAAAATGCTGTATTAAATATTTTAAATGGGAAATCAGGGATCTTTTTAATGGCTTTTCCAAGTAATATATGGAGTCATTATTATGCTGATTATTTAAATGAAATTGCTATTAAGAATGATATTAAAGAAATATATTATTATAATTTTTTACAAAATAGAAATTTAAATAATAAAACATATGATGTTATTATAAATAAATTAAAAGAATATTTAGTTTATAACGATTTAGGCAAATTAGATTTAACATCTCCAACGATTGTAATAGTAAAAGAAGGTAAAGTAATTTATTTTGATGATGAAATAAGAAATATCAAGGGTGGAACTAAGCCAGAAGAATATTTTACTGACTATCGTAAAAATGTTATTAAAAATAGCATAGATGTAGCTATAAAGGAATATTTAAAATGAAAAAAAGTAGTAAAGAAATATTAATAGGAATAATTTTTTTAGGAGTTGTATTAGTAATATTTGTTGCTACACCTTTTGTCTGTCTTAAATTTTGTGAAAAAAGTTATGCAAGATTTAGAGAAAAAAATAAAGAATTAGTTTTAGTAAATAAAGAAAATAATGTAAAGAAAATAAATGAAGATAAAGAATATATATATTTTATAAATGAAGATATTGTAAATGAAGAATTATTTATAATAAATAAATATCCTATTATTAATTTAAATAGTAATGATGCTAAAAATGTTACTTTAGAACTTGAAAATTTAGTAAATGAAATTAAAATAAATGCTAACAATGAAATGTTTTTAGATTACGGAATATATGAAACAAATAATTATGTAACTCTTTTAATAAAACCGAATAACTATATAAATAGTGTAAGTAATGCTAAATCTTTTACTTTTAATAAAATAAATGGCAAACTTTTAAGTTTTTTAGAGTTATTGGATATATATAATTTAAAATTTGATGATGTTATTAGGGAAGTTTTATTAGAATTAAATAGTGAACAAAAGTTAGTAGATGGGATTAATATTGAAGCAACAATAAATAATTTAAATAATCAAGAAAATTATGTTATTTATATTGATGAATTTGATAATTTACTTTTGAATTTTATTGTAAAAAATAATTTCGTAGATTATAATGATACTATAAAGATAAATAGATAAGGATGATAAAATGAATGTTAATGAAAAAATGGATAAAGCTATTGCAGCTTTAGAAAATAAATTGTTGAATATAAGAGCAGGAAGAGCTAATCCAGCGATGTTAAATGGGATAATGGTTGAATATTATGGAACGCCATCTCCTATTCAAAGTCTTGCTAATGTTACAGTTCCTGAAGCTAGACAATTAATGATTAAACCATTTGATAGAAATGTATTAAAAGATATTGAAAGGGCTATAAATGAAGCAAATATTGGCATTACACCTACTAATAATGGGGAGATTATTATTTTGACTGTTCCAGAACTTACAGAAGAGAGAAGACGTGAATACGTTCGTCAAGCTAAGACTATTTGTGAAGAGGCTAAAGTAGCTTTAAGAAATATTCGTCAAGAAGAAAATAATGCTATAAAAAACGAAGAATATCCGGAAGATGAAGAAAAAAAACTTTTAGATAATATACAAGAAGCGATAAATAAATATAATAAAATAGTTGATGAAAAATTAAAAGAAAAAGAAGATGAATTAATGACTGTGTAAGAAAATGTAATTAATATTTGCATTTTTTAATTTTTTAGATTTGTTTTTTAAAAACGTAGTAAACTTAACAAATATTCCTAAAATATTATTTAATGACAAGAGTTATAGCAATAAATAACTTAACTATTTTAGATTTACTAATATAAGCAAAATATAGATATTTATGGGATAATAACGGATAGGTTTATAAGAATTCTAAAATTCTATTTTTTTATGTTTATATAAGGGCATATAGTTAATTAAAATTAATTTAACTATATGCTTTTTCTATTTATAAAACTTTAAATTGTGTGTATACTAATAGTTAAGAGGTGAACTTATGAAATATCAGAGTTTTGAATTTGACACATTTAATCTTTACACAATAAAGACAGATAAATTTAAAAATTGCCATATGGAAATAACTTTTTATGATAATGCTAAAAAAGAGGAATTAGCTATAAGAAATTTTTTAGTAGATATGTTGTGTCACTCTTCTAAAAAATATCCTAAAAGAAAGGATTTAGTAATAAAATTGGAAGAATTATATCAATCTTATTTTTATGGTGTAACAACTAAAGTAGGAAATATGGTTATGTCTAGTTTTGTTTATGATTTTATTAATCCACAATATATAAATGATTCTAATTATTTAAAAAATGTTTTAAAATTGCCTTTTGAAATAATTGAAAATCCTAATGTAGTTGATAATGCTTTTGACGAGCGTACATTTAAAATTATTCAAAAAAGAATTTTAAGAGATATAGAAGCAATAAAAGAAAATCCAACTAATTATGCTATAAGAAGAGCTTTAATAAATATGGATAAAGATTCTATAACTGCATCATCATTATTAGGAACAAAAGAAGATGTAGAAGCAATTACTAAAGAAAATTTATACGAATATTATGATAAATTTTATAAAAAAAGTCTTTGTAATATTTATATTATTGGAGATTTAGACATGAATGAAATTGCTAAAATAATTGAAGCTAATTTTCATAATAATTGTTTAAAAAATCATCGTGTTGAAGCTTTTGTGGAAAATAAACTACGTAAGAAAGAATTGGTAGTTAATGAAAAATCAGATTTTTGTCAAACTAATTTAGTTATGGGTTTCAATTTAGATAAATTAACTAAGGAAGAAATGATGGTAACGCTTTATTTTTTCGATGAAGTTTTATGTGCTGGAGGTTTAAAAAGTAAAATATATAATGCTCTACGAGAGGAAAATCAATTGTGTTATAGTGTTTCATCTATTACGGCAAAGTATGATAATATGTATTATGTTTATGTTGGCTTAGATGAAGCTAATGCGTTATTAGCGATAAAATTAATAAAAAAATGTGTTAAAGATATGGCAAGCGGAAAAATTAGTGATGAAGAGATTATAATGGCTAAAAATCAATTGCAAACTTCTTTAGATGTAGTTATGGATAATCAAAATAGTTTAATAAATAATTATACTTTTAATACAATTGTTGGTACTCCATTATTTAAGAGTTTAAAAGAAGCCTATAAGAATATAACAATAAAAGATCTAAAAAATTTGGGAAAAAAATTAAAGTTAAATTTTATCTATAAATTACAAGGTAAAGAAGGTGAAGAATCTTGAAAGAAATTGAAATAAAGGGAGTAAAAGAGATAGTTTATTATGAGAAAGTTTTAAATAATTTGCCAGTTTATGTATGGAAAAATGAACATGTGAAGGGGACATTTAGTGCTTTATGTGTTAATTTTGGTTCAATTCATCAAGAGTTTAAATTAAATGGAAAAAATAAATATTATAAGGTACCTAGTGGAATAGCCCACTTTATTGAACATTTAAACTTTTATGAATCAGATGGTTCTACTGCTACAGATTTTTATATGAATTATGGTAGTGAGGTCAATGCTTTTACCACTTTTGATTATACTTGCTATCATGTATATAGTACAAAAGAATATAAAGAAAATTTAAATCATTTACTTGATTTTGTTTTGACTCCAAGTTTTAATAAAAAAATGGTTAATAAAGAAAAAAATATTATTATTGAAGAATTAACTATGGATGAAGATATACCAAATTCTAAATTATATTTTACCCATTATGCCGATTTATTTCATAAATATAAATATAATGAAACAATTACTGGTAGTAAAAAAGATGTTGAAGGAACTACTTTAGAAGATATTTTACTCGTTTTTGATACTTTTTATCATCCTAAAAATATGTTTTTGATTGTAACTGGAAATGTAAATCCATATGATATTATCAAACTAGTTGAAGATAATTTAAAAAGTAAGAAAATACCAACTTATAAAAATCCTAAAGTAAAAAAATATCGTGAAGAAAGTAGTGTAGTAAATAGTTTTACAGAGATAACAGGCAATGTTGAGAATTCTAAAATTAAAATATCTTTTAAAACTCCACTTAGTATTTTTAAAAATATTGATTCAATTGATTTAAGAATAATTTCGTCTTTAATTTTAAATAGTAATTTTGGGCCAACAAGTGATTTAAAAGAGTATTTGATGGAAAAAGAATTGATTAGTTATATGAGTGCAGGAAGATCTATAATTGAAGATTATTTGATTTGTACTATTAATATTGAAACTAATTATCCCAAAGAAGTTATTAAAGAAATTAAAGAACAAATAAAAAATATGGAAGTTACAGAGGAAAATTTAAGAAGAAAGATTAATGCAAGTATTGCAACATTGGTTTTAAATTATGATGATATTATGAGTGTTAATAATAGTATACAAGAGGAGATTTTAGCTTTTGGAAATCTTGTAACTGATGAAAAAGAACATTTAGAGAATATTAAAATGGAAGATGTTAATAAAGTTATTAAAAAATTAGATATAAAAAATATGGCTATTACAATTTTGAATCCTAGTAAAAAATAGCTTTTTTTTTTTGTTTATGTTAAAATATATTTGGTGATAAAAATGATAAAATATCCTCCAATTGCTAAAATTTATGAGGCCTATACTTGTATTGCTGATAATAGAGTAGAGTTTTATGAAAATGAAGCTATAGTTACATCTTCTGATGGTAAGAAAAAATATATAGTTAAATGGAAGGATAATATTTTTGCTTCTAATGATAATGCTACGTTTTGGCAAGGATATCCAGGATATCCCGTTATTGCAGTTTTAATGATACAAAATAAATTAAGTTATGATGAGGAAATAATAAAGTTTTTTAAAAATATTAATTGGCATGAGTTAAATAATAAGTATAAGAGAGATTATGATAAAGCTGTAGAAGAAGTTTTAAATAATATTGATTTTGATAAAGGAAAAATAAAAGAAGAGACAAATAGAATTTATGAAGAATTAAAACAAATGAATATTAATATTCAAAAAAAGTTAGTTTAATGACTAAATTTTGTTTTTATACATAGAATATATTAAAAAATGCTTGCATATTGTCTAAAAATAAGATAAAATTAAATAGTCATTGGCGAAATGGGCTTGTAGCTCAGCTGGTTAGAGCGCACGCCTGATAAGCGTGAGGTCGGAGGTTCAAGTCCCCCCAGGCCCACCATTTTGTTTTTGGCCAGTTGGTGAAGCGGCTTAACACACTGCCCTTTCACGGCAGCATTCACGGGTTCGAATCCCGTACTGGTCACCAAATTTGTTTAATAACTCGAATTATTCGAGTTTTATTTTGTGCCAAAATTGCACCAGTTTTCATTTAAAGATAAGTTTATTCTTGCTTAATTATTTTATCGTATTGTATAATTTTTATAGGAACATTTAATAAGTTGGGTGGAGCCAATCTTCTTAACAGAAGGGAGGCGTGAATATGAACAAGAAGGATTTTTTAATTCTATCTTTAGTATAGTTTTAATATAAAAGAAATCCACCTAACTCTTACGTAGATTTAGGTGGAACCAAAATTTATTCGGCAACACTCAACATGTGAATTATTGAATGTTCCTTTTTTATTTTATGCAAGTTTCCTTGACATATTCATCATAACATAGATATACTTTTTTGTCAAAAATTGATTTTCAAAAAAATTTGCACCGAAATTGCACCATATACAAATATATTTACACTTTATTTATTGGCTCAAAAATATAAAAAATCCCTTAAATAGGGATAAATTTCAAATGGTGTCCCCTCAGGGATTCGAACCCTGGACCCACTGATTAAGAGTCAGTTGCTCTACCAACTGAGCTAAGGAGACAAATTTAATTACTTTTTAAGTATAACACAAAAAGAAGAAAAATTGTAAAAAAATTGTAACTTTTAGTAAAAAACGTCACAAAAATAAAAAAGAAGAACTTAAACGTTCTTATCATTAATTAATTCATAACCAATTTTATTTATTGTACCAGCTCCAATTGTAATAATTATATCTCCAATCTTAGCATTTTCTTTTATGTAATTTATAATTTTTTCATAGTCATTTAAATAAAGACAATTAGCATTCTCTCTTTTTATTAAATTCATAATATCTATAGAAGATATATTGTATGTATTTGTTTCCCTAGCAGCATAAATATCAGTTAGTATGATATTATCAAATTGTTTTAGAACTTTCGAAAATTCTTCTAGATGGTCTTTAGTTCTAGAGTAAGTATGTGGCTCAAATATTGCCCAAGTTTTATTATGAGGTATATCCTTACTACATTTTAAAGTTGTTTCAATTTCAGTAGGGTGATGAGCATAGTCATCAAATACAGGAATTCCTTTATATTCACCAATTTTTTCAAATCTTCGATTGGCTCCTGTAAAATTTTTTAAACTTTCTTTAATGATTTTTTTCTCAATATTATATAAATCACAAGTTGCAATTGTTGCAAGAGCATTTAAAATATTGTGAGTTCCATAGACGTTTAATGTAAATGATTCATAATATTCTTTATCTTTTATACAATCAAAAGTTGGGTAACCATAATTATCAAAGCGGATATTACTAGCTTTATAATTAGCGTTTTCATTAATAATACTATAAGTGATAATTTTATGGTTTATTTTAGGAATTATTTCTTTTATATTAGCATCATCAATATTAGCAATTATTGTACCAAATTCATTTAAGTTATTTGTAAAGTTTAAAAACGATTTTTTTATATTTTCAATATTTTTAAAATAATCTAAATGATCATTGTCAATATTTAAAATTATGGCAGTTTTAGGATAAAATTTTAAAAAAGAGTCAACATATTCACATGCTTCTAAAATAAAATATTCACTATGACCAGTTTTATTATTTCCTTTAATTGCTTTTAGATATGCTCCAACTTCAATTGTAGGATCTAGGGAAGCATTTAAAAAACAGGTAGAAATCATTGATGTTGTAGTAGTTTTTCCATGAGTACCACTAATACATATACATTCATTAAAACATTTTGTAATTAATCCTAAAAATTCACTTCGTTCCATCATTTTTTTATTCAGTTCTTTGGCGTAACAATATTCTATATCTGTTTTAGGAATAGCAGCAGTATAGACAATTAAATCAGCATTTTTAACCATTTCTTTATTAGAACCAATGCATATATTTAAACCAATCTTTTTTAAATGGGTGGTGTTTTCGCTTTCTTTAGCATCACTTCCAGTAACTAAAATATTATAATCAGTAAGAAGTTCAGCAAGACCACTCATACTGACACCACCAATTCCTATCATATGAATTTTTCCATATTTTTTAATACTATCTAATGACATATAATTATACCTCTTTTCATAATTATTATATCTTATGAAAGATTAAAAGTGAATAAACTATAAGGTAATGGGTGTAAAATCGATATTATTTAAATAATATTAAGTATCTTTAAAAGTTAGAAAGGCTATGTTATAATTTAGAAAATATTTAAAAGAGGTAATTAAAATGATTAAGACAAAATATGCAAGAATGAATAGGGAAGAAAAGAAAGAATTAATTAATAGTTATAAAAAAACTGAATCTGGTAAAATAATGATGAATAGATTATTTAGATTAAACATTATAGGTAGTTTACTAATTATTTATGCATTGTATTTTTATATAAAAAGTTTTAATAATTTAAAATGGACTGATTTTTTTGTAATTGTTCCTTTAGCAATTAGTGGTTTATTTTTTATTATAATGTCTTTAAAATTAAAAAGAAAAGTATTAAATAATTTTGCTATTAAGAAAAAATAAAAAATCTAATTAGGTTATTTAGTTAGATTTTTTTAATATTCAAATTTTTGTGTATAATAAAAAAGCTTTGCACTAAGTACAAAACTTTTAAATTTCTAAATGGCGGAGTAGGAGAGATTTGAACTCTCGCGCCAGTTACCCGACCTATACCCTTAGCAGGGGCACCTCTTCAGCCTCTTGAGTACTACTCCAGAACCATGAATTAATTTTATAATATAATTTAATTATAGTCAAGTAATAAAAAAAGAGAATTTAATCTCCTAATACTGTATTTTTAATATTATCAATATATTCGTTCATAATAGTAAAATAAGTTTCGTTATTATTCTTTTCCTCGGTTGTTAAAGTTTTCATAGTTTTTACGGAAATTATTTTAACACCATTATTTTCTAAATCTTTAATAACTTCGGTTTTAGTATCAGTATCTTTCATAAATAAAACTTTATAAGTACCATCAATAAAACTATTTTTTAAATTATTAATATTTATGTTATCTTCTAAAGATATTACATTGAAGCCATAACTAGTTAAATATTTAAACATATTAGATGATGCAACAATAGTATGTTTATTTAAATCTTTCGAATTTTTAGCAATACTTCTTAATTCTGCATCCATAACAGATAAATTTTCTGCTAATTCATTATATTTTTTGTCTATTTCTTCTTTAGCATATTTACTATTTATAAATTCTCCTAAGTTTTCTTTGATAGTTTTGGCAAGCATTAAATAATAGTTAGGAGATAACCATAATTCTTCAATGCCATTTTCATATTTTAAACCATATGCTACATCTATTATATGGAGTTTTTTATTGCTATTGATTAAATCTTTAGCAATATCTTGTTCATTGGATAAACCATTATAGATAAAAATATCATTTTTACTATACTGTTTTATTTGTTTATTAGTTAATGTATAATCATTAACATTAGCACCATCTGGATAAATACTTATAGTTACACCATCATATATTTGTTTAGCTATAAAATCAATAGGGTAAATAGTGGTTAAAACGTTTAATTCTTCGCTTTTACTATTACAAGCCGTTGTTACTAAAAGAATGCTAATAAGCATTATAAATATTTTTAATTTTTTCATAATTTCTCCTTTTCAGGGACAGGATCATATCCAAATTCACCATTTGGATGACATTTCTTTAATCTTAATAGTCCCAATTTTATTCCTTTTTTAATTCCATGAATTTCAATTGCTTCAGCCATATATTGGCTACAAGTTGGGGTAAACCGACATAGACTATGAGAAGCAAATGGAAGCACTTGATAGCATCTAATAATGAAAATAAATATTTTTTTCATATGCTATCACCAAATTTATTTTACTACACATTTTTATTAAAGTAAAATATGATTTTTTAAAAATTAATGCTAGTCTAAATTTACACTCTAAAATATCCGTGTTATAATTGGTTAAAGACTTGGAAGGTGAAAAACATAATGAAAGAAAAACTTAAAAGTTATGGTATAAATATTAAAAATGATGATTTATTAAATATGGCTTTAACTCATAGTTCTTTTTCTAATGAACATAATACAAAAAATTATGAACGATTAGAATTTCTAGGGGACGCGGTATTAGAGCTTGTAATAAGTGAATATTTATTTAAACATACGGACAAAAAAGAAGGCGACATGAGTAAAATTAGAGCTAGTTATGTTTGTGAAGAGGCATTAGATGCCTATGCAAAAGATATAAATTTACAAGAATATATATTAGTAGGTCATGGTCAAGAAAAAGATATAAATAGTACAATAATAGCAGATGTATTTGAAAGTGTTTTAGCAGTTATTTATTTAGAATGTGGACTTTTAGTAGTAAAAAAATTTATTTTAGATTTAATAGTACCATATATCGAAAAAGAAGTACAATTTAAGTATGATTATAAATCACTTTTACAAGAAATGGTTCAAACAGATAGAAAAAGTTTAGAATATGTTTTAGTAAAAGAAGAGGGACCAGCTCATAAAAAGACATTTAGTGTTGAAGTACATATAGATAATATGATTTATGGAAGTGGTGTTGGTAATAGTAAAAAAGAAGCTGAGCAAAATGCTGCAAAAGATGCTTATTTAAAATCTAGTAGATAGGTGATTACATGAAAAAAGATTTTATAAAATATTTTGATATAACTTATAAGGGAAAAAATTTACTATATTTGTAGACGATTTTCATCGTTACACTTTTTTAGAAAAAGACAAAGAGGGAAATTATCTTTATCCATTTTTCAATATAAAAAATAATAAAGGAGGATTTTTATGTATCTTAAAAATATCAAAGCTAATGGCTTTAAATCATTTGCTGATAAAATAAATATTGTTCTTGATAATGGAATTACTTGTGTAGTTGGACCAAATGGCAGTGGAAAATCAAATATTGTTGATGCTATACGTTGGGTTTTAGGAGAACAATCTGTTAAAAGTTTACGTGGTACAAATAATATGATTGATATAATTTTTGCTGGTTCTAAAACAAGAAATGGGGCAACTAGGGCTGAAGTATCTTTGGTATTTGATAACACAGATAAGTATTTAAAAAGTGATCTTGCAGAAATTGAAGTAAAAAGAGTTTTATACCGAAGTAATGAAAGTGAATATTTTATAAATGGAGCAAGAGTACGTTTAAAAGATATTACGGATTTATTTCTAGATACAGGAGCAGGAACAGATTCATTCAATATTATTAGTCAAGGAAGCATAGAGCAAGTTGTTAGTAGTAAACCTTTAGAAAGAAGAGCTATTTTTGAAGAGGCAGCAGGTGTTTTAAAATACAAAAAAAGAAAAGAAGAAAGTTTAAGAAAACTAGAAAAAACTAAAGAAAATATTGATAAAGTTAGTTTAATAATTGATGAATTAAATGTTAATTTAGAGCCTTTAAGAATTCAGAGTGAAAATGCCTCTAAATATTTAGAATTAAAAGAAGAATTAAAAAATATTGAAATAGCTACAATTACTGAAGAGATTACAGAAATCAATGAATCTTATACTAAATTAAAAAATGAAATAAATGAGCTAAATACTAAAATATTAGATGAGGATGCTTCTAGTAGTGATGATGCATCATATTTAGAAAGTTTGAAGTTAAAAAGTATTCGTTTGGATGAAACAATAAATGAAACAAATCAAAAATTATTAGAAATGACTAGTAGATTTGTTAATTTACAAAATGAAAAAATGATGTATACCGAAAGACAAAAATTTGCTGGTAATGTTAATGATGTAGAAAATAATATTGTCCGCTTGAAAGAAGAGATTTTAGAATTTGATAAAGCAATAAATTTACTAGATAATGAAATAAAAAATGTAAGTGTTAATTTAAATAACCAACAAAATGAATTAAGAGAAATTAATGAAAATGTTAGCTTTATGAAATTAAAAAGAAATTCAACAAATAATAAACTACAAGAGAACTTACATGAATTATTTTTACAAAATAGTAAAAAAGATATTTTAGAAAATAATATTATGAATGATACTAAAATGCCTGTAGCTGTTAAAAATGTTTTAAATAATGTTCGCCTAAAAGGAGTACATAATATAATTGGAAAGTTAATAGATATACCTGATGAATATGTTAAAGCAATCGATGTAGCTTTAGGAGCTAGTGCTAATTTTATAGTTGTTGATAATGAGCATGTGGCTAAGGAATGTATTACATTTTTAAAAGATAATAAACTTGGAAGAGCAACTTTTTTTCCACTTAATATTATTAAAGAAAAATATATAGTAGATAGTGTTATAAAAGAATTAGACAATGTAAAAGGATTTATAGGAGTAGCTTCTAATTTAATAAAATACGAAGAAAAGTATGAAAACATTATTAAAAATCAATTAGGTAATGTTTTAGTAGTTGATAATATAGATTGTTTAAATGAAGTAGGTAAATTGTTAGAATATAAATATCGAATAGTTAGTTTAGATGGAGAGATTATGCATGCTGGAGGTTCTTTAACTGGAGGTACTTTAAAAAATGATAATAGTATTTTAAAAGATAAAATGCTTTTAGAGACAACTAAAAAAGATATTTTAAAAAGAGAAGAGGATAATGAGAAACTAACTAAGGAATTAAAAGAATTTGATGAATCATTGAATAATTATAATGTTTTAGAAGAAAAACTAAATAGAGAAATTATTAAAAATGAAGAAATTTTAAATGATAAAAAAAGATTATTAGAGGTAAAAAAACAAAAGCAAGTTGAATTAAATAAAGAGTTAGAGGGAAGTACTGCTATTAAGTCTGGCCATGTTGATGAAAAACTATTGGCGTTATTAGATGAATTAAATGAAGCTGAAAAACAAAAAAATATTGTAGAAAATAATTTAAATAATTTAAAAGAAGAAAAAAGTAATCTAAGTAGTGAAATTGATGAATTAGAAAGAAAATATCGTGAAAAAAATAGTAATTATAATAAATTACAAAATGATTTAAAAATAAAAGAAGTAACTATAGGAAAGTTAGATATTAAATTAGATAGTTTACTTTTAACATTAAATGAAAATTATAATTTAACTTATGAAAATGCTAAAATATCATATGTTTTGGAAATGGAAAGTGATGTTGCCAAATCAAAAGTAGCAAGTCTTAAAAATGAAATTTCTAAATTAGGAGAAGTTAATGTCTTTGCAATAGAAGAGTATGAAAGAGTTAAAACAAGATTTGATTTTTTATCTCATCAAAAAGAAGATTTAGAAAGTGCTAGTACAAATTTAATTTCAATAATTGAAGAAATGGATGGTATAATGATTGATAAGTTTAGTAAAACTTTTAAACTTATTAGTGAAGAATTTTCAAAAGTTTTTAAAAAACTATTTAAAGGTGGCAATGGAATGCTTACTTTAACAGATCCTGAAAATATGTTAGAAACGGGTATAGAAATAGTTGCTGAACCGCCAGGAAAAAAACTAAATTCCATAGGACTTTTAAGTGGAGGAGAAAAAACCCTAACAGCTATATCTTTGTTATTTGCAGTTTTAAATGTTAAAACAGTGCCATTTTGTGTCTTAGATGAAGTAGAAGCAGCCTTAGATGAAGCTAATGTTGATGCTTTTGGGAAGTATTTACAAGAATATAAGGAAAATAGTCAATTTATTTTAATTACTCATAAAAAAAGAACAATGGAGTATGCTGATACTTTATATGGAATTACTATGCAAGAATCTGGAGTAAGTAAAATAGTTAGTGTAAAACTTGAAAATATCTAGGTGGTATGATAGAATATCCTAATTAAAAAGGGATTGAAAGGAGTATCTTAAATGGAGAAAGATTTAATAAAAACTTATGATTTAAAAAGTGAAAATCTTGATAAAAATATTGAAACTTTAAAAAAAATAGTAATGCATTAGTCAAGTAAAAGTAGACAATATATTAAAAAAACATGGGGGATTTGA
>CAOKUH010000032.1 GCA_948472605.1 uncultured Mycoplasmatota bacterium | reverse complement strand
TTAAGAAAGCTGTTATCGTTATTATACTTATTCCTAAATATATCTTTTTTTCATTGTTCATATTTTATTACTCCTCTATTGTACTTAATTATATCCTAATAAGTATGGGTAATGCAAGTATCATATTTCGACATATTAATTAAAAAAAATGATGAAAAAAATAATCTCATTATAATTAAACTTTAATTAATTTTTTTCTTTTTTCTATAAGAATTGTTGCTAAAATATAATGTATAATACTTGTTAGTAAAGCTGGGATAATAAAATATCTTAATTCTAAATTAAATACAAAACCACACATTAAAGTTCCTAATGATTTACCAAGTAACGAAAAACAATATTTTAAAGTCGTTAAAAAGAAAGTATGCTCTTCTTTAATGTTATTTATAAAGTAACTCCCAAAAATAAAAGAATATGGACAATCAAGTAGAAATAAGTATATTAAAGTAATTAATAATACAATATTATTGTTGGTTATAAAAACTAAAAGATATAAAATAATTCTAATACCAAATTTAAATATAAGATTATAATTATCGTTTTTAAATCGTAAATATTTTACAATTATCATTGATAAAATATTAGAACATATTCCTAGACTTAAAATAAGGAAGCTAGAAACAGGTGAAGATAAACTTAATCTTCCAGTTAATAATAACAGAGGCATTCCTAAAATAGACCCCCAAATAACGTCTCCTAAAAAATTAACAAACAAAAATAAATATAAAACTTTATTGCTATTAAAATAGTTAATTGTATTTTTTAAATCAAATTTATTATCATTTTTACTTTCGATTTGAACATTTATTAAAACTAAAAATGCTAAAAAATTAAATATAACTGATAATAATAAACAAAAGTTATAATCGATTGTAGTATTAAATATAGTTTTTCCTAAAATAGTTGCTACTAATAAGAACCCTAATTTACTAGATAATGACTCAACAAAACTTTTTTTTGTATATATTATGTCATCTTTAGCTATATTCATTAGTAAAGGATATATACTTGCTAATATTAACTGACTAAATGCTATATTAAAAAACATTAAAAATTTGATTAGAAAATAATAGTTAGTTTGATTTAAACATATTAATATTGCTTCCGTTATCATATTTAAAGCCAATGCAATACATATACCCCATTTTAATTTATTATTAGATATTTTTATTGTAAAATAGCATAATACTAAGACTGTAACAATGTATGAAATACTTATTATATGGCTTATAGTTTTAGCAGATAAATTATTGCTACTCATCCAAAGCTCACGATAGTTATCAAATAAGCCGATTGAAAATCCAAATAAGCCTAGAAATATTAGTAAGCATATGCTTTTATTTTCCATTAATTTTTTCAATTATACCACCTTAAAAATAAGTATAACATATTTTTATTTTTCATTTAAAGTCTTTCTTTTTTGAATTTGATAAGTAAGAGCCATTGACAATTTCCATGGAATAAAACGATTAAAAAATAAGCCTAGTTTTACGCTAATTCCAGGAATAATTAACAATTTATTTTTAAACATTTTAGCGATTGCATATTTAGCTACTTTTTTACTTGGCATTTCTTTTATACTAAATATACCATGTGCTACTTTATTAAATTCTGTAGCAACTGGTCCTGGACATAAAGCACTTATATGAACATTACTATGTTGATGTTTTAGTTCTTCATAAATACCCATTGTAAATTTTGTAATATAATTTTTTGTAGCATAGTAAGTATTAAGGCGTGGTCCTACTAAAAATCCTGCACTAGAACAAACATTTAATATATATCCATTATCTTTTTTCATAAAGTCATTTAAAAATAGTTTGGTTAAAATATGATAAGCTTTTATGTTTAAATTTATCATTTCAAGTTCTCTTGCTAAATCTGTTTTATTAGTCATACCAAATAACCCAAATCCAGCATTATTTACTAAAATATTAATATTTTCTTTATGTACTATTTCGTATAATTTAAAAACATTTTCTTCTTTCAATAAATCCATTTCAATTATTTTAACATTTACATCTACATTGTTTTTTATTTCTTCAAGACGTTCTTTTCTTCTAGCTACTAAAATTAAATCGTGATTTTGGCTAGCAAGAGTATAAGCTAAGTCTCTACCTATTCCGCTGCTTGCTCCTGTTATTAATGCTTTCATATTTCACCTACTTTGTACTTATTATAATATAAATTAAAAAAAATTATACTTAAAAAAAAGAAGTTTCACCTTCTATTATCATTGTTTACAAAAATAAGGATAAGTCTTAATAGTTCTAAAGCACTAGTTAAAACTCCTGCTATGTAAGTTGATGCCGCTGCATTAAGCATTTTAGAAATTCCTTCTTGTTCTTCTTTTTTTGTTAGATTTAATTTATCTATTTCTTTTTTTGCTCTTTTGCTAGCATCTATTTCTACTGGTAAGGTTACTAATTGAAATATTAAACCAGTACCAATTAAACCTATTCCTAGAATAATCATTTCAAATGATTCCATTAATATTCCAATAAGAATTACTAGATAAGAAAATGTTGTGGCGAAATGTACTACAGGAAAAATTAAACTTCTTATTTTCATATATTGATATCCTTCTTTGTCTTGGATAGCATGACCACATTCATGAGCAGCTACTGCTAAAGAGGCAATACTAGTTCCATGAAATATGTTTTTAGATAATCTAACTACTTTTCTTTTAGGATCATAGTGATCAGTTAAATTACCATTTATTTCGATGATATATATATCTTTTAAATCATTTTTATCTAATATTTTTCTAGCAACTTCAAAACCACTTATGTTATTATCATTTTCAATATTTTTATATTTATTATAATTTATTGTTAGCAATAATTCTGCTATAGCAGGTATTGTAATCATGAGTAAAAAAATTAATAAATCCATTAAACCACTTCCAACTTTATCTTACCACATAAGTGTTAAAAGTACTAGAAAATTATTTTAACTCATAAGTTGTACCTTCACGAGTATCTTTTAAGATAATACCTAAAGTTTCTAATTCTTTTCTTATTTTATCTGCTGTGTCATAATCTTTGTTTTCTTTAGCTTTTTTTCTTTCTTCTATTTTTACTTTTATGAATTCTTTGTCAATTTCTTTTTCTTTTTTTATTAAATCAAGTGATAATACTTTGTCCCAATTAGATATTAAAGCTAATTTAGTTTGATCATTTATTTCACTTTTTAACAAGTCATATATTAAAGTTATGGCATTTGAAGTATTTAAATCGTCACTTATAAACTTTTTAAATTGATTATCATATTGATTAAATTGTTCTTTATTTATATCATTATTGTCGTTTTTTAAATTTTTTATTTTATTTTTTAATTTTTCATATGCTGTACTTGCATTGTCTAGGTTTTCATATGTAAATAATAAAACTTTACGATAGCTAGTATTTAGGCACATAAAACGATAAGCTAAAGGGTTATATCCTTTTTCTTTTAATAAGGATATAGTTAAAAATTCACCATTTGATTTACTCATTTTGCCTGTTGCTTCATTTAAATGTTCTCCATGAATCCAGTAATTACACCATTTGTGATTTAAGTATGATTCACTTTGGGCTATTTCATTTGTGTGATGAGGAAATATGTTATCAACTCCTCCACAATGTATATCTAAGTATTCTCCTAAATATTTCATGCTTATTCCAGAGCACTCGATATGCCATCCTGGATATCCTACTCCCCATGGTGAATCCCATTTTAATTCTTGGTTATCAAATTTTGATTTTGTAAACCACAAAGCAAAGTCTGCTTGGTTCTTTTTAGATTTATCCTCTAAGACACTTTCTCTTGCTCCAATAACCATTTCATCTATTTTATGGTTAGTTAATTTATAGTAATCCTCTAATTTTAAAGTATCAAAATAAACATTTCCTCCACTTATATAGGCAAATTCTTTATCCAATAACTTAGTTATTATTTTTATATATTCTTCTATATTATCTGTTGCTTTAGAAACTATTAGAGGCCATTTAATATTTAATTCTTCCGTATCTTTTTTAAATTCATTTGTATAAAATTCTGCTATTTCTAAAACAGTCTTATTTTCTCTTTTAGCACCTTTTAGCATTTTGTCTTCTCCTGTATCAGCATCGCTTGTAAGATGCCCTACATCAGTTATATTCATGGCTCTAGTAACGTTATATCCTAAATAAGTTAAAGTTTTTTCCAGGATGTCTTCAAAAATGTATGTTCTTAAATTACCAATATGCGCATAGTGATAAACCGTTGGTCCACATGTATACATTTTAACATTTTTCTCATCATTAGGTATAAACTCTTCTACCTTTCGAGTTAAAGTATTGTATATTTTCATTTTTTAACACATCCTTTAGTTACTAAATTATAACATAATTTATTATCTTTTTAAATCTTCAGCAAGACTTTCTAATTTCTAATAATTTTTTAATATAGTTTCAGTTCTTTTATTAAATCCAATTATGAGAAATAATCTCTTTAAACATTATATGATAATAGTATTTTCAAATTTCATACTCTTAACATATTTAAGAGTATTCTTCACTTAAGGTCGTATTATAGCATATCTAAAAAAAATAGTCTAGAAAGCGTTCTAGACTATTTTTTAAGAAAACTATTTATGCTTTGACCATAAATAAGATAATGTAATAACCCTAAATTGCAATTTTCAATTTATTACATTTAAATCATAACATACCCTAAATAGAAATTTCAATATCTAATTCGTGATTATATTTTAAGCAAAATTTTTTTCTGCTGTAAATGCCCTTTGTATCGCATTTTTTGTTAAATAATAATTTTTTAATAAATTATTTATTTTATAAATATTTTTAAATAGGCAGTTCGATTTCAATATCGTTATTGTATTTTTCGATAAGATTTTTAAGATTTCGTAAGCCATATTTATCACATTCTGCTTCTTTTTTTAGTTTATCTATTTTTACTTTTTTATTTGTTAAATTTTTCTTAGTATATTCTTCTAATATTTCATCAGGTATATTTTTAAATGAAACGACATCACTGAATCGTCCAAGGAATTCTTTGCTAAAATATTCGTTTAGAATATCATTTTCGCGATTAGTAAAACCGACATTTATTTTATTTACAACATTACTGGTCATGAATATCATTGTATGAGAAAAATCGATTTTTTCTCCTTTAGAACTAGTTATAAATCCTTCATCTAATATTTGTAAAAATAGGTTTAATACTCTTCTATGGGCTTTTTCAATTTCATCTACTAAAATAATTGAGTAAGGATTATCTAAAATATCTCTAAATATATATTTATCGTCATATCCAACATATCCTGCACTAGCTCCAATTAATTTATTGACAGATATATCTAAATTATATTCGCTCATATCTAATCTAATCAATTTACTTTTATTAATGCTATTAGAGATTAATTTTACTGTTTCAGTTTTTCCCACTCCACTTGGGCCAGTTAAAAGTAATGATAAAGGCTTTTTATCGTTATTTAATTTAAACCAAATACTTTTAAGAATTTTATTAATAGCTTCATCTTGTCCTAAGATATTTTTATGCAAATTATTTTTTATATTTTCGAATAGCTCTTTTTTATTTTCTAATAATGGTATATTTATCTTTTTTTCTAATGTATCTAAAATATCTTTTTTTGTTATGATATTATTTTGGGTTTTAGATAGTTTTTTTAATTTTTGATTTAAAGTGTTTTCTTGTTCTTTATAATTGGTTGCTGATTCGTAATCATTTTTTAATATAGCTTCTTTTTTTAGTTTTTTTATTTTTTCTAATTCTTTATTTATTTTATCTAACTCTTTAAAGCTTATTCCTTTTACTTTAATGCTTGCACACACCATATCAAGTAAATCAATAGATTTATCAGGATTACTTTTAGTTTTTATATATTTATCTGCAAGAAATACAATGTCAGATATATTTTGTTCACTAATTTTTAAATTATGATGATTTTCATATTCTTTTTTTATACCTAGTAAAATATCTTTAGTTTTTGAAACATTAGGCTCTTCAACTTGAATACTATAAAAGCGTCTTTCTAGGGCTTTATCTTTATAAATAGTTTTATAGTATTCATCTGTAGTAGTTGCACCTATGCATTTTATATCTCCTCTTGCTAAATAGGGCTTTAAGATATCTGATGCATTAATCGCACCTTCTGCTCCTCCAGCATTTACCATAGTATGAATTTCATCAATAAAAAGAATTATATTTTTATTGTTTATAACTTCATTAATAATTTTAGTTAATCGTTCTTCAAATTCTCCACGATATTTAGTTCCACTAACTAATGATCCCATTTCTAACATAACAATGGTTTTATTTTGTAGTTCATTAGGAACTAAACGATTATTTATTCTTCTAGCTAATTCTTCAACTATGGCTGTCTTTCCTACTCCCGCTTTACCAATTAGTAAAGGATTACTTTTTTTCTTTCTTAAAAGTGATTCTATTACCAAAGAAATTTCTTCATCTCTACCAATTACACGTTCTTTATCTGAAACGTTTTTATTTAAATTTTCACCTATTTCATATACTTCTAATTTGTTACTTTTATTATCTATTAAACTTATTTTCAACTCATCATAAAGGCTATCTAAATCAATATTAAGTCCAACCATGATACGCATTGCTATTCCCTCGCCCTCTTCTAGTATAGATAAGAATAAATGGCGTTCAGTGACTTTTCCATCATTATTATCAATGGCATCGCTAGTGGCATTTTCAATAATTCTTTTGAGAAGAGGTGTATATAGAACAAAATCTGTATCTTTATTTGATATTCCAACAATGTCTATAAGTTCTTGTTTGAATACATCGTAAGTAAGACCATATGATTTAAGTGTTTTGGAAACATCACTGTTACCATCTAAAATGGCAAGTAATAAGTGTTCACTACCAACATAAGGGTGTTTTAACTTTTTGCGAAAATCTTCGGCTTTCTTAAATATTTGAGCTATTTCTATTCCATAATTATCAAACATATATATCCTCCTTGTTTTATTCTATGTTTATCTTGTATGAATTATATGAAATTTATACAAAATAAATTGTAAGTTTTTGAAATAAGAAAGTTATTTATAAAAAAATTTTTTTATATCTCATTTCGTTCGCCTTTCTTTAGAAACTTTATCAAAAACTCTAATGTAAAGCAAATCGCTAATTTTCGTAATTTTTATAAAAAAAAGATGAATTCTTTATAAAATTCACCCAATTTAGTATAAATTAAATTTAAATTCTGGCATTTTAGCTAAAATTTATATAATTTATATTTTTAATATTTTTTTATTTTTCGTACCCTTTAGTTGTATAATTTTGACAAGTTACATATCCTTTATATTCAAATACTGTTGATGGCCTACTAATTATTGCATAGCCATTACATGTTTCATCATTTATTTTAAGCTCTTCAATTAAATTCATTGCTTTTAATTGCTCAATCGTAACTTTTACGCTTTCACCAGAATTAGGGTAAGAAAATTTAACTTCAACGTATTTTTTGGAAGCTTCTGCTAATTGTTTTTCTAATTCTTTATAAGCACTGGTTTTATTTTTGTACATAAAACCAAATATCGTTAATATTATAAAAATTCCAATAACCAACATACCCCATATAATATACATTCTTTTTATTTTGTTCATTAATATTCTCCAACTCTCCAGCTTTGATAATCTTTTGTAACATAATTATTACAATTAATATATGGTGTTATTTCTAACTTTCCATCAGTATTTTTTCGAACTAGTGCATATCCTTTGCAATTATCTTCATCCGAAGTAATTAAATCTTCATTTTTTAGAAGATCATGTTTAATTAAATTATCTGATAAAATAGTAATAGTTCCTGTTCCTACTTCATCTTTGTAATAATTTTTCATATAATATCCTGCTCCGCTTTCAATTTTTCTTTCAATTGAATCGTATGTAATATCTTCTTTTAATCCTTCTTTAAAAGATTCTTTAAATTCACTCATTAATTGATTAGTAAAAAATATTGCAAAAAATAACGCAACCAATAGCATTGCACAAAACAAAATCATTTGTTTTAGTCCAAATCCACGATTATTAAATACCATATTCATCACCAACCGAAGTAATATTATATAATATGTTTATGCTATTAGCAAATTATTATTCACATGTTCTTTCTTTAATTATAAATGGACCAAATTCGGTTGCTGTTAGACAAGATCTATTGTATTTAATCATTTTATATCCTAAACCATGGCATATATAATTTGTTCCATCATTATATGTTTTTGTTTCTTCAGATATACAAAACATTGGATCTTTTCCCCCTTTTACACGGAAAAAATCTGTAAATACTATTACTATCCAAGCAAATAAAAATACTAAGATAATTACTTTTAAAACTGTTATTATAATTTTTTTCATATGTTTCACCTATTATAATTATACTATTAAATTTATAAATTTGTAAATTAGTTTATTTTTTTCTTAATATTAAAGTTAATTATATGTAAATCATTTATTCTATTCATTAAACGTTATTCTATAAGGGTCATTTTTTTGACCACTACCAGATTTTAATAATACTAAAGAATTAAGATAAAAAACAGGTCTATATGCATTTGTGGCAACATGAACTAAATTGATAGTTGATGACCCATTTGCTAATATAATTATACTATCTAAATAATTTTCTACAGGATTTAATGTCCATTCGTAACCTATAAATAGCCAGTCATTTGTATAACAATCATTGGTATTGTATTGACCTACTTTCATTTCTAAACATGTAGTTCTATTAACACCTCCAACTGCATATCCATAATCACTAGGGTACATTAAACCTATTTTTCCTATCCATGATACAGGTCGATCATTATTAATAGTATTACCTCTTTCATTTTCATAAAACTCATTTGTTTTAACATTATAGGGAGATGATGCCAAATACCATTTTGAATCTTCAATATATTTTTGATATTTATTTATGGAATTCCAATATTCTTCATTTAATATTTTAGTATTCAAAGTACTCTTTGTCCAATCATTACTTTGATTATTGTCACTTCCACTCCAATATTTATATCCTAAAACGTTGGCTTTTATTAACTTAACTCTATTTTCATATTCTCCATTTTCACTTGATTGTGTAGGAATTACGCCGATTATTCGATATAAATTATTGTCGTTACATTCTCCATCAGTTTCCAAAGCAAACATAATTATTTGGATTTGATCCTATATACCTATAATCAGTAAGGGAATTTGCTTGAATTGTTTCTTTATGATTAATAGCTACTATTTCATCATTAGATTTACTTAAATTTATTAAGTAATCTGAAAATAATCTTTTAAATGAAATAGTACAAGTAGTATTACTCTTACTCAAGTTTAGAATTGTTATGGCCCATTTTTCGTTATCCCACAAAGCCGTGGCTTCGTTATTGCAGCTTATACTATCAAATATATAACCTTTATCTTTTTCAGGAATTATAGTAGTTTTTTCTCCATTTATTAGAGATGCTATTTTTACATCACCGCTTGTAGTTTCTGGAACTCTTCCTTGTATTATATTAAAATTTAGCTTTTCTTCATATAATGCAAATGTTTTATATAAAGTAACTATTCCTCCTAATAAGGCTATTCCTATTATTGAATAGACTATTATTTGTTTTTTGACTTGTTTTTTTTTAAATTTATTTAATTTCATCATATCACTCCCACCACATTTTGTTGGTATTATCGTAAAAATTGTATGCTTGTCAAGAGAGGTAATTCATATGAAAATAATTGCAAATAATTATAAAGCTAATGAAATAATAAAATTTATAAGAGAAAATAGCGGGTTAACGCAAGAAGCTTTTGGAAATTCCATAAAAAAAAGTAGAAATGCTGTCCAGTATTATGAATATGGACAGCGTAATTATGATGTGGAGTTATTATTAGAAATAGCTAAAGTATTTGATTTAGAAATTATTATTAAAAGTAAAAATGAAAAAAAAGAATAGATTTTGACATCTATTCTTAAGCTAATTCTATTTCAGCTCCAGCTTCTTCAAGTTGTGCTTTAATTTGATTTGCTTCATCGCTTGGAACGTTTTCTTTAACATTTCCACCATTATCAGCAAGTGCTTTTGCTTCTACAAGTCCAAGACCAGTAATTTCTTTTAAAATTTTAATAACTTGGATTTTATTTCCTCCTGCATTTTTTAATACTACAGTTTTGTTTGCAGAACCTGCATCTTCTGAAGCTCCAGCAGCAGGTGCAGCAGCTACAGCTACAGCACTTGGATCTACTCCAAATTCTTCTTTCATTGCATCAACTAATTCTTTTACTTCAAGAATAGTCATTTCTTTTAAAGCACTAATAAAATCTTCTTTTGTTAATTTTGCCATTTTTCATTCCTCCTAATTAATTATTTTCTAATTGTTCAGCATAAAGGTTTAAACCAATAGCTAAATCTCTTACATATTGAATCATGCCGCCAGCAAGCATTGTAAGAAGCCCATCTCTTGATGGTATACTAGCATATTCACGAATTGTATTTATGTCAGCTACGTCGCCACTTATAATACCAACTCGAATGTCAAGACGCTCTTTTTCTTTGGCGTAATCTGCAATTACTTTAATTGGTTCTAGTAAATCTTTACCAAATAAAATTGCATTTGGTCCTTCTAAAAAGCCTTCTAAATTAAGATTTAAATCATCTAATGCTCTTTTAAGTAAAGTATTTTTATAAATTTTAACTTCAGCATTTACATCTCTTAATTTATTTCGAAGAACACTTAAATCAGCAACAGTTAATCCTTGATATTGAAATAAAATAACAGATTCACTATTCTTTATTTTATCTGTAATCTCAGAGACTACTGCTTTTTTTTCATTAAGAACTTTTTGACTTGCCATATAATCCTCCTTTTTTCTATTAGAAAAGCTCTTTTTAACGGGAAAAAGAGCTTAAGTTAAGTTATCTATTTCCCTCGGTAGGATAATTAAGATTTTATATCCCCTACTGTCTTTGGTAAAATTGCTTTTCTATTCGTATTATATTAAACATTCACCTAAATGTCAAAAGAATTTTTATCTAGTTTAATTCCTGGACCCATTGTTGAAGATACAGTGATAGTTTTAATAAATTTTCCTTTTACACTTGATGGTTTTAATTTAGAAATTGTACTAATAATATATTCTAAATTTTCTTGTAATTTAGTATCATCAAAAGAAACTTTTCCAATAACACTATGAACGTTTCCAAAAGTATCAGTCTTATAACTAACCATACCTTTTTTTACATCTTCTATAGCATTTGTAACATTAGTTGTTACTGTATTAGTTTTAGGATTTGGCATTAAACCTTTAGGTCCTAAAATTTTACCTATTTTACCAAGCTCTGGCATCATGTCTGGAGTGGCAATGATTACATCATAATCAAACCAATTTTCGTTTTGAATTTTATCAATCATATCTTTATCTCCAACATAATCTGCTCCTGCATTTTTAGCAGCTTCAGCTTGGGCACCTTTAGCAATTACTAATATTTTTTTAGATTTACCTGTTCCATTTGGAAGAACAAATGATCCTCTTAATTGTTGGTCAGCTTTTTTAGGATCAACATTAAGTTTAATGGCAACATCAATTGTTCCATCAAATTTAGTAATTGAAGTTTCTTTAACTAATTTTATTGCTTCTGTAATAGAATACTCTTTATTTTTTTCTACTTTATTAGAAGCTTCCACATATTTTTTTCCAAACTTCTTCATAATTCTCCTCCTAACTGTGGTTTATTAGCGGACTTTTTTCTTTTAATTTTATTGTTTTATTATTCTTCTGTTGTTTCGTCTTCATCACTAGCTACTGGAACTTCTACATTTCCACTTGCAAGTTTTTCTGCTTCAGCTTCCATTTCTGCTAATTCTTCATCTCTTTTAGCCATTTCTGCTTCATGTACTGCTGCTTCTTTAGCTTGTTCAGCAAGTTCAGCATCATTAACACCTTTAATAGCAATACCCATATTTCTTGCTGTTCCTTCAATAATATTCATTGCAGCATCAACATCATAGGCATTTAAATCAACTAATTTTTCTTCTGCTATTTTTCTTAGCTCGTCTTTAGTAATAGTTGCAACAATTTCGTTTGCACCTTTCTTACTACCTTTTTGTATCTTAGCAGCTTTTTTAAGTAAGAATCCAGCAGGTGCTGTTTTTATAACAAAATCGAAAGTTCTGTCTTCATAAACGGAAATTTCAACTGGAAGAACATCTCCCATTTTATCACGAGTTTGCTCATTATATTTTGAACAAAAATCTTGAATATTAATTCCCGCAGGACCTAAACATGTTCCAACTGGTGGAGCAGGTGTAGCTTTTCCCGCTTCGATTTGTAATTTAATTTTCTTTACGACTTCTTTAGCCACGAAAAACACCTCCTATATAAAAATATTCTTCGTTAGTGGTTTTGGGCAAATCCGCAAGTTCCCTCCCACAAACACTCAACTACACATAATATATGCAATTGCACTTAAGATAATAGCATAAAATAGGTTCACTTACAACTATTTTTTGTTTAAAAACACAGATTATTTTAGTTTACTTAAGTTTTACAACAGATATTTTTTTTAATTATGATTATTAGAAGAAATGTTATAATAATATTATAAAGTCAAAGCTGTAAGGGGAAAAAACAAATCCGCAGTGCGATACTTCTAGAAGTATAATAATTCAAAAAATAATATAGAAAGGGATCAATCAAAATAGAATAATTATAATTAATATTTCTATAAGATTGATTATACTAGGTATGGTTAAAATGGATAGATATTATCAAATATTAGGTTTAGCAAAAAATGCTACTATTGAAGAGGTAAAAAACACATATAAATCTTTAGCTAAAAAATATCATCCTGATGCAAATCCGAATAATAAAGATGCAGAAGAAAAGTTTAAAGAATTAGGAGAAGCATATAGAAAAATAATTCAAAATCAACAAAATACGAGAAATGATTCTGAAAATAGAGAAAATTTATATAAGCAAAAAAGTAAACTACAAGAACAAAGAAGAGATGCCAGTAATTTAAAAGATAAATACAATAATAAATTAAGAGATAATGAGTTCAAATTAGATATTTGTAATCAAAAATTAAATTCATATACAATTAAAATAAGATCTTCAGTAAATAGTATAATTATTGCTGTAGAAAGACATTATTCTAAAGAAATAGATAAGACTAATGCTAGTATGTTAAATAGAATTTTTGATAAAAGAAGATTAAACATTTCTAAACAAATATTAAATGAGGAAAATTTATACTTATCAAAACTTAAAGAATTGGAGCAAAACATAAAAACATATATTGAAAATAAACAAGATGATAAACTTTGTTCTATAAAATTAGATAATCCTACTATTCTACTTTTACAAAAGTTATGTCCCAATCATCTTCAAGAACTATTTAAAGCTATAAACGAGTATAAAGAAATATGTGAATCTACGAGAAAAGAGATAGATGAATATGAAGAGGAGAAAATGAAGTTAGAAGAGAAAAAGGAAAAAATAATTAATACATTAAACTATATAGATAACTCTATAAATAAAATTGATGCTTATTATAGAAATAATCCTATTGATGAATTTATATGGCAATCGCATAAAAAATAAGTGTAAAAAAGTGATATAGTTATAGATTAAAG